>CALHVB010000146.1 GCA_938039345.1 uncultured Sediminicola sp. | reverse complement strand
GAAGTACAAATGCTTCAGCAGAATCATTTAATGCTAAAATAAAAGCCTTTAGAGCTCAATTTAGAGGGGTTAAAAATGTAGAATTCTTCCTCTTTAGATTAACTAGAATATTTGCATAAACACAACAATTGGTCTTGATCCCTTTTAAATACATATTTGAGCAAGTATTTATAAAATAAAAAAGAGCTTTGCCTAACTAAAACAAAACTCTTTTTAAGAACACTATATGAAAATGAAAATTAACTAACTTCTTTTTTATTACACTGTAAATATAAGAGCGTTATAGCTTTAAATTAAACTATTGTTGTGAGTTAAAGCATTATTGTTGTATAGCTATAGAAACTTGATATTTGAATTTTATAATGCCTAATTATTACAATATTCTGAGTATTTATAAAATAAAAAAGAGTTTTGCCTAACTAAAACAAAACTCTTTCTGAGAACACTATATGAAAATTTACTAACTAACTATCTTTTTAATTACATTATAAATATATAAGGTTTGTAGTTTGTAAATAAATTATTGTTGTGAGTAGGTAAAGACTTGTTGTAAGCTTATTAAAAATTGATATTTAAAATAGAAAGCTTATAGAATTAATAGTGTTTATTGTTTTTAAGTAGTGGTGTTATAAATTAAAAAAGTCTTACCATAAATGATAAGACTCTTTTTGAGAACACTATATGAAAATGAAAAATTTTTAACTGAATTCTTTTTTATTATACTGTAAATATAAGAGTGTTATGGCTTTAAATTAAACTAATGTTGTTAGTTAAAGCATTATTGTTGTATAGGTGTTAAAACTTGATATTTGAATTTTATAATTAGTAGAGTATTCTAAGTTTTTGTAAAATAAAAAGAGTCTTGCCTAACTAAAACAAAACTCTTTTTGAGAACACTATATGAAAATGAAAAATTTTTAACTAATTTCTTTTTAATTACACTGTAAATATAAGTGAGTTATAGCTTTAAATTAAACTATTGTTGTGAGTTTAAGTATTATTGTTGTAAAGGTATTGAAACTTGATATTTGAATTTTAAGAAGCTTAATTAGTACAGTATTCTGAGTATTTATAAAATAAAAAAGAGTCTTGCCTAACTAAAACAAAACTCTTTTCTGAGAACACTATATGAAAATGAAAATTTTTAACTAACTTCTTTTTAATTACATTGTAAATATAAGTGAGTTATAGCTTTAGACTAAACTATTGTTGTGAATTAAGAAATAGTTGTGGTGAGATACGTATATTTTGATATTGGATTTATTTTATTTAATTAAACTCTCTATATTAGCCCCACAACATAAAATAGAATATGCCTTTTAAAAAATTAAATGAACCCTTATTAGAAGCAATAGACAGAGTAGGCTTAGAAAACCCATTCCCTTTTCAAAAAGAAATAATTTCTAAAATAAAAGCTGGGGCTAATGTGTATGGAATAGCACCAAAAGGTAGTGGAAAAACTATTTCTATGATTATTAGTGTAATTCAGAAATTAAATAGTGCTGCTTTTGAGGATGCTCCTAGGGCTATTATTATAGTAAAGGATAAACAAGCTGCTTTAGAATTAGAGCAATTAATTAAGGATTTTGTTTACCGTATGGATTTACGAGTATACAGTGCATATGAAGAACATAATATAGATATTCAAAAAGACGAAATATATGCAGGAGTAGATATTGTTATAGCTACGCCAAAAAGATTAGGCAAATTGTTTCATCTTAATGGCGTTAACTTAGGGCAAGTAAAATTATTTATTATAGAAGATGCTGAGTTTTTAGCCAACAGTAGCGATTATTCTAATGTAGTTCGGTTACCAGAAAGTATTAATAAATGTCAGTATGTAATTTTTGCTTCAGAATCGCATCAAAGATTAGAGCGCTTAAAAGATACTTTTATGTATAAAGCGCAGACCATAAAAATATCTAAATAAGTATTTTAGGGCTTAATTTCTGAAAGCTTAGCAACTAAGTCATCTTTTATAGCACTATCCGTACTACTCAATGGCAATTGATTTGCATTTAGTAGGTTTGGATTTTCTAATGAATTCTCTGTTAAATTAAATAAGGCTTCAGATTCATCTTTAAATTTAATGTATTTATGAGTTTCGTTTCTAATAGCATAATCGGCTTCACCTGTATCTATATTGTTTATTTCTGCATATACATAAGATCTTTTATTGGCATTACTATCTGTAAGTAAGCCTTTAAAACTTTTACTATCATTAATTTCAGTAATACCAGTATTTGCAATATCTGCAATTGTAGCAAATAAATCGGTGGAATTAATTAATGCATTTTCTGTTTCATTAATTCTAGAAACTCCTTTACCTGCTATAATCATAGGCACATTAATACCACCTTGGTAAATACTTCCTTTTACTCTACGGCTATTATAACCTTGCGCTACTTGATTTGGAGACCCATTGTCTCCTAAAAATATGAAAATTGTATTGTCTTTCTCCTCATCACTCATAGTACTTAGCAACCTTCCAAATTCAGTATCCATTGCTTCTAGCATTGCCATATAATAGGGTAGTGGGTTTGCATCTATACTTGCTTGGTCATTTGGGAGAGCTCCTTGTGAGTGTAAATTAGTATCTGGTAAATGAAAAGGAGTATGTGGTGCATTATAGGCTAACCACAAAAACCATGGCTTCGTTTGTTTTCCTACCCAGTCAATAGCTAAATCTGTAAATTTGGTAGTAGTATATATTGTAGATGTATTTGATATGTTATCTTCTACCAAATTCCAATCCCAATAAGATTGTACGCTGCCAGAGATACTTCCTGAATAATAATTAATGCCCATGTCTATTGGGTGAGTGCTACTATTAGAAAGATGCCATTTACCTATAACGGCATGGTTGTATGCTTCTGATGTATTAGTATCTAAAAAACGCTGAATAGAAGTTTCTGTAGTAGAAAGATTATCGCCAACTGAAGTTACTCCTGTTCTAAATCCATATTTTCCTGTAAGTATACTTGCACGCGTAGGTGTACATGTAGGATAAGCCCAAACATTATTAAAACGTATGCCTGTATTTATTAAATTTTGCAGATTAGGCATATTAGGTTTTGTATCACCAATAGCATATCCTGGAGTAGCATCTAAACCCATATCATCTGCTATAATAAGCATTATATTTGGTGAACTTGTTTCATTAGATTCTTCTTCTTCATTAATTATGTTGTTATCTTTATCGGTACTACATGCTAAAAGTAGTAAGCAACAAAAAATATAAGTATATAAATGTTTCATAATAATAAGAGTTTGGGTTAAACCTCTGTTTTTAATATTTTAATATGTCTTTCTAAACGTTTTATATCAATGTCTATAGTTCCGTTGTAAACGCCTCGTATATGTCCTTCTTTATCAACTAAAATAAAGTTTTCGGTATGTATAAAATCACTTTTGCTTTGTGTTTTATAAAAATCTTCATCGGCAAAATAACCAGTACGTGCAATATGGTAAATACTATCTTTATTTCCTGTTACTAGATTCCATTTAGAGCTTACAACATTATTATTGGCAGCATATTTGGCTAATACTTGTACAGAATCTTGCCACGGCATTACGGAATGAGACAATAACATTATTTCTGAATCTTTAGCATAAGTTTTTTGTAAACCATGCATGCTTTTTGTGAGTTTAGGACAAATACTAGGGCAAACAGTAAAGAAAAAATTAGCGATGTATATTTTACCTTTATAGGTGTTATTATTTATGGTATCTCCATTTTGGTTTATAAATGAAAACTCAGGGATTTTATGATTTCCTTTTTCCCATTCTGGTGTAAAATTTGCAGTATTAAAATAGGGTAGGTGAGTTACCGTATTTTTTGCGGTTAAAGCACTAGGCTCTTTTCGTTTACACGAAAACAGCGAACATATTATAAGAATAAATAATCCAATGTTTTTCATTTCTTACGATTATTTAAGGCTAGTACTATTTATAGTAACCGTTTTACATTTTTTTAAACCAATTAAACCAAAACGCTCTCCATTTACCACTTCGTAATTGGCTTTAATTTTTCCGTTGTTTTTATATAAGCGTTGTTTGCCAACTTCTTGTCCGTTTATATAATTAAAATCTCTATAGATTTGTCCGGATGTATACCATTCTTTATGAATACCGTTATACATTCCTTTTGTATTAAAATAATACTCAAATTTTTGAGTTCCATTTTCCCACCATCCTTTGTGAATACCCGTTTTTATTCCTTTTGTATAATGACGTTCAATAGCTAATTTTGAATTTAAAAACCATTGTTTTTCAATTCCGTGCTTTCTACCATTAACGTACTCAATATCAGATTTTAAATTGCCATTATTATAATAGTCTTTAATATTACCACTATATGGTTTTTGATTGTATAGCATAATACCATTATCCAATTGCAAATTTGGATTAGCACTAGTTACTGTTAATTTGTTTTCAGTTTTTATGCAAGCCGAGACAAATAGTAATAGCAGTAAAATATATGTTTTTAAAAGTTTCAATTAGCGTGTTATATTTCCAGGAGTACCAAAATAGCCGTTTCCGTTTAGGTAAGGGTCTTCACTTGTAATATGGTAATGGTATATTCCATTAGGGAAATCAGTAGTAGCACCTACATGTCCATGGTAGCTATCTAAATCACTATTTGTAATTGTTTTTCCGTCTTCTACAGGCCCATAAACAGGAAAACCATCGGATAGTAAGCCTAAAAAGGCATCATTGCCATATGTTTTTGTTAACCATGTTGGTTCTATATGGTAATGATAGGTGGTCATTGCGGGGTGTCCTAACCATTGATCAAATGAATTTATTTCACCAGTTAAAGGCTCGTTACCTGCCGCATATTGATTAAAGAAAACTACTCCGTTTCTTGCAATTCCGATAGGTCCTAACCCAGTAGCTTGATGATTGGTAACTTCGGCAGGGTTTAATGTCATTGTAAGCACAATATTTTGTGCGCTAATACTACCTGGGTTTTGTCTCCAATCTGCATTGGTTCCATTATACTCTTCATATAAGGTATTGTCAGTTGGCCAATAAGGACTTGTATGATCTGGTAAATCTTGTGTGGTAAATGTTACATTATTTCCATTTACTTCATAGGATAAACCAGTACCTACAAATTTTGTTAAAATAGGAGATATATCATAAGTAGCTTTATTTATGATCTCTGGGTCGTCTGTTTTTACCTCATCATTAGAACAAGAAACAGTTAAGATAAGTATAACTAAAAACGGAATGTATTTTAATTTTTTCATAATATTTGGGGTTAACTATTAATTATGACTTTTTTTTGAGAAAAAGGTTTAATTCTATAAACTAAAAAGAGTTTTGCCTAACTAAAACAAAACTCTTTATTGAGAACACTATATGAAAATGAAAATTTTAACTAACTATCTTTTTAATTACATTATAAATATAAGTAGGTTATAGTTTTTAAATAAATTATTGTTGTGAGCTAAGAGAAAGGTGTTGTAATGTTCTTATAAATTGATATTTAAACTTTAAAAACCTTGATGTCTCCAATATTTTTAAAAGTAAAAAGTCCCTTTTATGTAAAAAAGACACTTAAGATATTATTATAAAAGTAATTAAATTATTTTTTTTCTGAAATTACTTTTGCAGCATTAGGCTTAAACACTTCAAAAGAAATTTCTTTACTAACAATAGAAGTTGCTTCGCTGATAGATTTAAAAATAGATTGGTATTCAACTTCATTTCGAATACTAATTGATTCTGATTCCTTTACATATAAGTTCCAAAAACTATCTGTATAATTTTTATATAAAGCTGAATTTAATTTATATTTTGGGTTAAAATAGTATTTCCCTTTTTGAGTTGGAAAAAATGCATCAGGATCCAATTCATATTCAATAGTAATTGATTCACATAGCTCCCCTAAAACTTCTTTTTTATCATCTTTATTTTTAATGAAATTTAAAAGCTTATTTTTTTCTTTTCCAAATTTTACTTTACTGATAGTATCGCTTTTTTCAAACTCTGTATAAGTATAGCCTTCATATAATCTCACAATAACCTTCATCCAGCCTTGTTGACCTGTTGCATGATAAACCATAGCATATCTATCTTCTTTTACATATGCAGAAAATGATTTTCCAAATTCTTTTTCAAACATTTCCTTAGGAATACGATTATCTAACGATTCATATTCAACTTTATATTTAATTTCTCCTTCAAAATAATCTTGTCCAAAAACGTTAGAGTTAAATATAAAGAAAATGAAGCTAAATATTAAAATTGATTTTTTCATGATATCAAAATGCTAATTTATTTATAGACACATTTATAAGCCGTTTCAGAAGTCATTTTAACATTAAAAGAAGTATTAGCTTCTACTACAAATGTTTCATAAGCTTTGTATGTTTTCCATTCAGTAGTTCCTGGTAATTGTACTTGCATTTCTCCAGAAATTACAGTCATATATTCTACAGAAGTAGTTCCAAAAGTATATTCTCCAGGCGCCATAAGACCTACGGTAGCTTTTCCTTCTTCATTTTCGTATGCCATTGACATTACCTTGTCGTCAAAATAAGTATTGGTTTTAAACATTTTTATAATATTAAATTAGTAGCGAGCAAAAATAGAAAACAAATTGGAAATACTTTTTATGTTTAGTTTACTTTTTCTAGCGTTACCTTAACAGATTTACTTATAGGCGTATTACTTTTATCTGCAAACTGGTTATATGGTATTAATACGTTGGTTTCTGGAAAATAAGAGGCTAAATTTCCTTGCGGAATATTATAAGGGATTATTAAAAAGTTAAGCGCCTTACGTTCTTTGTTATCATAATTACTAATAATATGTACCACATCTAATTTTTTTAGATTTAAACGTTTCATATCTTTTTTATTAATTAAAACAATCCTACGCTCATTATATATACCTCTATAACGATCGTCTAAACCATAAATAGTTGTGTTAAATTGGTCGTGAGAACGAATGGTCATTAATAAAAATTCGTCTTTATTTAAATTATGATTGGGTAAACTATTATTAGAAAATTGAGCTTTTCCATTAGGTAACTTACTAAAATCTAAATTGCGAACATTATTACGTAAATAAAACCCTGAACCTTTAGATTTTTCTTCTAGTCCTTTATAGTCTGTTAAAACATTAGCTAAACTAGTACGAATCATTTCATAATTTTCTCCGTAAGCTTTCCAATTTACTGGGTGCTTACCTTTAAAATAAGCATCTGCTATGCCACCTATAATTTCGGGTTCGCTTTTTAAATTTCCTGAAGCTGGTTTTAATAAACCTTTAGAGCGGTGAACAACTCCCATACTATTTTCTACAGTAAAGAAACGCTGTTTTCCATCTCTTTCATCAAATTCTGAGCGTCCTAAAGTGGGTAAAATAATAGAAGTTTTTCCTGCAATAGTATGGTTTCTATTTAATTTGGTAGAAACATTAATGGTTAAATCGCATTTTTGAAGCGCTTCTGCGGTATAAGTAGTATCAGACGCAGCAGAAACAAAATTTCCTCCTAAAGCCATAAATATTTTAGCTTTTTCTTTGTGCATTGCTTCAATACATTCTACAACATCATAACCTCCTTTAATAGGTGCTTCAAAACCAAATTCTTTTTTTAAGGCTTCATTAAAAACAGGATTAGCATGGTGCACAATTCCTACACTACGATCTCCTTGTACGTTACTATGACCACGTACAGGACAAGTACCCGCTCCTTCTTTTCCTAAACTTCCTTTTAATAATAATAGGTTAACACATTCTTTAATGTTTTCAACACCATTTTTATGCTGTGTTAATCCCATTGCCCAGCAGATAATAATTTTATCTTTTTTCTCTAATAAGTTTACTACTTTCTGTATATCATCGGAACTTACTCCAGATTGGGCTATAAGTGAATCTTCATTAAATTGTTCTATATGCTCTACAAAAGCATCGTAACCATCTGTATATTTTGCAATAAAATCATGGTCAAAAACATTCTTTTTTAATTTATCTAAAGCTAACAAACGCTTTAGAATAACTTTCATTACCGCAATGTCTTGATTAATTTTTACTTGAAGATGTATATCTGTTATTGCTTCTCCTCCTTGTAAAACTCCTTTTACTTCTTGTGGGTTTTTAAATCGTATAAGCCCAGCTTCTGCCAAAGGGTTTATACTAATTACAGAACCGCCATTTTCTTTACATTTTTGTAGAGCCGAAAGCATACGAGGGTGATTGGTACCTGGATTTTGCCCCATAACCATTACTACTTCTGCCTTATCAAAATCTTCTAATTTAACAGAACCTTTACCTATTCCTAAGGTTTCCGATAAGGCTACTCCTGAAGATTCATGACACATATTAGAACAATCGGGCATATTGTGCGTACCAAAAGCACGTATAAATACTCCATATAAGAAAGCAGCTTCGTTACTAGATCGCCCTGAGGTGTAAAAAATAGCTTCATCGGGGTGATCTAATGCTTTTAAATGTTTTGCAATTTCTTGGTAAGCCTCATTCCAATTAATAGGTTCGTAGTGTATTTTTCCAGGACGTAAAATCATAGGTTCAGTAATACGGCCGCTTTTACCTATCTTATAATCTGTCCATTGAGAAATTTCTTCTACAGAATATTTAGCAAAAAAATCTCGGTCTACCTTTTCATTTGTAGCTTCTTCTGCTAATGCTTTGGCTCCATTTTCACAGTACTCTGCTACTTTAGAAGGTTTTTCTGGATCTGGCCATGCACAACCAGGACAATCAAAACCTTCTTTTTGATTCATTTGAGCTAATCCTTTAAAAGATTTAGTAACTCCCATTTCTTTAAAAGCATGATCTAAAGCAACTTTTACAGCTTTTAAACCTGCTGCATAGGTTGCCGGAGCTTTTAATTTAATGCCAGTAAATTCTTTTGAACCCTCTGAAGATACTTTTCTCTTTTTAATAGTACTCATAGTTTTAACCTCTGTGGCCGATTGTATTTATCAACTTATAAAATTACAGAAATTAGAACAATTAAAGATTACTCAATATTACAAAACTAATAGTCTATTATGTGTCTTTTTATTCTTTACAATTTTTAGCAATCATTTGCGCTCTTTCTTTTCCCCATTTTGGATAAAAAGGGATGTCCGATGTATAAGTGTCAAATAATGGTATAGAACGTTCTACATCTTTACAATATGGAGTTACATCTTGTCCAAAAAATTGAGCCGTACCCATATCCCATTCGGCTTTAGAAAAAATTGCTCTAGGGTTATCTGGTGCAATTTCGATAGCTTTTTTATACAAAGCGTTTACTTTTGCAGACAGTGTCATTCCATAAGTAGCACCATCAAATGCAACCCAAGCAGTATGTACTAATGCTTGTTGTATTAAAATTTCTGGATTGTCTTTAGAAATTGCCTTTGCTAAATCTGTATACTCTTGTGCTTTTCCTAATTGTTTTGTTAGTTTTTCTTGGTCTTTTTCTCCAAAAGATATAATAGTATTTATTTGTGCTACGTAATAATAAGGGAGCCAATTATCTGGTTCTGCTGTTGCAATACGTTCAAATAAATTTGCTGCTTCACTAGTATTTCCGTTACCCCAAAGCTCAAATGCTTTTTGCATTCCTTTGGTATATTGATCTTGTGCTAAAGTTATATTTGCAATTAAGAACGCTAAGATTAAAGTTACTTTTTTCATGATTTTTGTTTTATAGTTTTATGTGTTGATTAATTGTATTTCCATTAATTTCAAATTTGGCATCTTTCCATTTTGGAGGACCAAATTTTGCAGGAGCATTGTTAGAGGCACCACTATCCTCAGTAGGAAACATTCCTAAAAACATATTTAGTTTCCCATTTACATCCTCATCATGGTATATGCCAACAGCGTAGGTTCCATTCGGAATATTAGTAAAGCTTGCTGTTGCTTTTCCGTTTTTTATCTCACTTGTTGTTCCTGTATATATTTTGTTTAACCAAGTACTTTCAGAATTATAAAGGCCTACCATTATAATACCTTTTTCATTACTAATGTTAGAAATTTCTACATTAACTGTGCCTGCACTTTTTTCTTGTGCAAATCCAATGCATATACTAAAAAAGAATGCTGCTGTTACTAGTGTTTTAAGTGTTTTCATTACTATTGTGATTATTAATTATGATGTAAAATTAGATGGATGTTACTTGATACATAAAAAAAGAAAACCGAATTGTTAGTATTTGTAACCGAACTGTATTTGTAGCGTTCAGATGGTTATAAATTATCTAATTGATTAGTTGTTTTATTTTTACTAATAGTCCAAAAGAAGCCTACAAAAAAGAAGCTATCGGCAGTTGGTCGTATAGTTCTACGGTTAAAGTTCCCTGTAGCATCAGGAGTATTTGCATACTGGTACCCGTTTATATTGTTAATGCTTGCGATATTGTTTATGGAAAGGAATAAAATCTTTTGTTGCGTTATTAAATAAGCCCAATTAAAACTTAAATTGTTATAAGATTTTGTTTTTTCTGCAAAAAATTCTGGGGTATTTGGATTATCATAAGGTCTTCCGCTTGCATAATTATAAGACACTCCAACTTGCGAGCGTAAATCTTCTATAAAATATTTAGTTACTAAAGATAAATTATGTTTTGCTGCAAAATTAGGCGTAGCACTTTCTCTAAAATTTCTATCATTTCGTTTTGTATCTAAATAAGAGTAAGAAGCCCAGTAATCTAGGTTTTTTATACTTTTATTATCTCTCCAAAAAATATCTAAACCTGTGGCATAGCCCTTACCAAAGTTTGTATATTCAGTATCAAAAACAGGTAGTTCGGTATTGTACTTTACTAAACTTTTATAGTCTTTGTAATACGCTTCAATTCTAAATGTTTTTTTATTTTTTATAGATTGATAATTTAAAATATAATGTGATGTTTTTTGAGGTTTTAAACCTGCATCAAATTTTAAGTAATCTCTCGATGGATTTTGGTAAAAATCTCCATAAGCAAAAGAAAACTGTGAATGTTCGTTGTTTTTATGAGCAACGGTAACTCTTGGAGATAGCGTAACATTGTTTAATAATGATGAATATTCTGCTCTAGCCCCAAGCTTTAAAGCAAACTTGTTACTAAAAAAGATATCGGTTTCGGCAAATGTGGCAGTTAAATTATCCGTATATCCTGTATCAAAAGAAAAATTGCTAGCATCTTTAAATGTTTCGCTAAAATCACTTATAAAATGTTCTGCACCAAAATTTAAAGAAAATCTATTCGTAAAACTTTTTTTCAATTTAATTTTAGTGTGCGATGCTGTTTCTTTGTTTTCTATAGTATTGGTAATAATTCCAATGTCATTTTTATCTATAGAAACACTTGCCCCTGTATATAAAGTCCATTCTTTATCATAAAAATGTTTGTATGATGCATTAAAGTAAAGATTACTGTTTTTGTTTTTAAAGTTTATAAAATTCTCATAATTAATATCTTCCTGATTAATATCTAAATCAGATTTACTAAAACCAGTATATAATTTAAATATTCCTTTATCGTAATTACTTCTATATACTGCTTCACCAGAAATAGATTCGTAGGGTTTATTCCAACTTACTCCCTGATTTGATGGAATTAAAGATTCATAAGGTGCTAAATTTATATAAGAAGTATTTACACTTAAAGATTTGTTACCCCATATTTTGGTATGCCCTAAATTACCTCCTACAGACATAATTCCTAAATCTGTTTTTTCCTCATCGGGTAAATCTGTTGTATTTAATTGTAGTACACTTGATAATGCTTGACCGTATTCGGCAGAGTAACCACCTGTACTAAAAGATATGCCTTTAAATAAAAAAGGAGATAAGCGACCTCTTGTTGGAATATTGTTTCCTGTAGCTAAAAATGGTTGAAAAACACGCAAGCCATCTACAAATATTTGTGTTTCCCCAGCAGTACCGCCACGTATAAATAAACGTCCACTTTCATTCACAGTAGAAGTACCTGGTAAAGTTTGTAATGCCGCAACAAAATCCCCCGCGGCACCAGCAGTAGTAACAATATCTAAAGGTTTAAGAACAGAAGCTTTAGATGTTCCGCCTGCCTCAAAGGTACCTGCTGTTAGCGTAACACCTGTTAGTTCGTTAATAGCTTCTCTTAATATAATTTTTAAGCCTTTTAAATAAGAAACGTCACCCATTTCATAATGTGTTTCATAAGACATCATAGATGCAATTAGTGTTTGTGTGTTTTTTTCTGTGGTTTCAAAATAAAACTCTCCCTTTTCATTTGTAGAAGCACCATCATAAGTACCTTCTAAATATATGTTAACACCAGCTAAAGGAGTATTTTTTTTATCGGTAACAATCCCAGATATCTTAGTTTGAGAAAAACTGCTAATTGAGATTAAAAAAATAATGATGTATTGTAAATGTTTCATGAGTCTGTTTGTTTCTTT
The DNA here is from genome assembly GCA_938039345.1 of uncultured Sediminicola sp. The sequence continues at coordinate 3,635 of CALHVB010000146.1, read as the reverse complement.
TTGTTTTGATGAGACAAAAATGTAGAGAAACTTAAGGTCTTACGAATAAGACTTACTCAACTGTAGTTTTTTAGTATTGAAATGTTATTTATAGAATAGCAGATAAATAATGCTTAATTTTAGAATTTAAATATACTACAAGTAAAGTTTTGTGTGTTAATAGCATTAATGAATAGAAAAAATAAAATATTACTTCTTCTTTTAGCTTTCTTATCTATAGTATCCTTTATCTATTATAAAGTATCTAATCCTTACAAAATAGATATAGAAACAATAGCAACAGAAAAAATGGTTAGTGCTAATGAATTAGTAGCCTCTTTTAACACAAATGAAAAATTAGCGAATACTACTTTTAAAGGTAAAATTATTGAAGTAAATGGTATTGTAAAAGAGATTACTTTTTTAAATAATCGAAATACAGTATTATTGCACGGAAATATTCCCTCATCTAGTGTATTGTGCGATATGCAACAAGACCAATTAAAAGCTGTAAAAAGGCTTACTATAGGAGAGCAAGTTAAATTAAAAGGTATATGTAAAGGCTTTTTAAAAGATGCTATCCTATTAAATTGTATGTTGATTAATAAACCAACCGATGAATAAAATAATTGTTTTATTATTTCTTTTGCTAAGTTTTATTGGCAGCAGCCAAGAAACCGAAAAAGTAATAGCACGCCAAGGTCATGTTTCTTTTTTCTCCCATACTTCGGTAGAAAATATAGAAGCAACTAATAACCAGGTTTTAAGTATTATAGATTTTTCTAAAAAAGAAATAGCTATTAGTATGCTAATGAATGCTTTTGTTTTTAAAAAATCTTTAATGCACGAGCATTTTAATGAAAGTTATATAGAATCTGATAAATACCCAAAAGCAACATTTACTGGTGATATTATAGATTTAGAGCCATTAGAAATAGAAAAACAAGTTAAGTTAATAAAAGGAAAATTAACAATACATGGCATTACTAAAGAAGTTGAAATTAGAACTAGTATAGAAAATTTTAATGGAAGATATATATTGTCGGGAGATTTTGATGCCACCGTTAAAGATTTTAATATAAAAATACCACCTGTTTTAGCGCCAAATATTGCTAAGATTATTGCTATAAAATTTAGATTTGAATATGAGCCTTATGAAAAATAACATTTTATTTAATTTATTATTTTTTGTGTGTATAGGAATAAGTCAATCTATATATTCACAAGATTTATTAGAGACTTTAGAAAAAGAATATCCAGATACTCCACAATATGAAATGGCAACGTTTAAAGCTACTCGTATATCTATAGGGCATTCTGTAGAGAATAGAAAGAAAGGAGTATTAGAAATAATGGCTATGAACCGTTTTTGGAACCTTCCCAATAATGAAAAAAGTCAAAGTTTTGTAGCAGATAAATTAAGCACCAGACTAGCTTTAGAGTATGGCGTATCGGATAGATTAACTTTTGGAGTTGGTGGTACTACGCTAGATGGTATTTTTGATAGTTTTTTAAAATATAGGCTTGTTCGTCAGCAAAAGAATACAAAAGCATCTCCTTTTAGCATAACACTTTTTCAAAATATATCTTATAGAGGTAAGAAAGGATATAAAAATATAAACCTATACGATAGTTTTAGTGATAGACTTGCATATACAAGTCAGTTGCTAATTGCTCATAAATTTACTTCACAATTTTCATTGCAAATATCACCTACATATATACATAGGGTATCATCACGTTTTAATGAAGATCCACATAATCAATTTGCAATAGGAGTAGGAGCTAGGTATAAATTAGGCGGTCATGTAGCTATAGCCTCAGAATATTCTTATGTATTAAATCCATTAAAATCAGTAAATACCTATAATGCGTTTGCAATTGGTGTAAACTGGGAATTAAGTGATGTAATGTTACAGTTTCAATTAACTAATGTAAGAGGAGTAGTAGAAGATGCGTTTATAGCGCAGACACCGTTTAACTTTAATTTTAACGATCCTAATTTTGTTTTTGGATTTAATGCTACGTTTGCTTTGCATTTAAATCAGAAAAAAAATAAATGATTTTGAGCTTGTTTAGGCCTTTATGATTTAAATCATGAAAAGTACTTTTCTGATTCTATATTTTAGCCTTTAATTATAAGTGTTTATGAAGAAGAGTGTTTTCTGTCTAATTATTTCTACTACAATTTTGATAGCTTGTGGTAGAAAAGAAAAAATAGATACTAACGTATATATACCTTTACCAAAAACAGTAAAAGCACCAGAAAACAACCCTACTACAAAAGAAAAAGTTGAATTAGGAAAATTACTTTTTTTTGACCCTATATTATCTGGTGATAAAGATGTAGCGTGTGCTACATGCCATCATCCAACTAATGGTTATGCAGAGTTTAGAGATATATCTATTGGTGTTAACGGCGTAGGATTTGGTAGTAGCAGAACTTTTAAATCTCCTAATTCCATTCCATTTGTAAAAAGGAATGCACATACCATACTAAATACAGCTTATAACGGAATAACAATAGCAGGAACTTATAATCCAGAGAGTGCTCCCATGTTTTGGGATAGTAGAGTTAATAGCTTAGAGCAGCAAGCCTTAGAACCTATTAAGGCTTTAGAAGAAATGAGAGGAACTAACTATACTAAAAATGAAATATTAAATATAGTAGTATCTAGAGTAAAAGAAATACCAGCTTATCAAGAATTATTTAAAAAAGCTTTTCCTGAAAATAGTAATATTGATAGTTTAAGTATAGCTAAGGCTATTGCTGCTTTTGAAAGGAGTTTGGTAACGAATAATTCTCGTTTTGATAAATTTTTACGAGGAGATGAAACTGCTATTTCATTATCAGAAAAAGAAGGCTTTGAGTTGTTTAAAAAAGTAGGCTGTGCCAACTGCCACAGTGGACCCATGTTTTCCGATTACAAGATGCATGTTTTGGGAGTAGAAGAAAATGATAAATTGGATATTGCTGATGGTGGCCTTAATAATGAGTTTTTATTTAGAACTCCAACATTAAGAAACTTAGGCGCTACTGCACCATATATGCATAACGGTAGTTTAAGTAGTTTGTTAAAGGTATTAGAGTTTTATGAAGACATTTCTTCAGGAAGATCAAAGAATAAAAATGTCCCAGATAAAGCACTAGATTCATTGGTGAAAAAAATAATTATAAAAGTAAAAGATATGAGTTTTATTAGCTCATTTTTAAATACTTTAAATGATACTAATTTTGATGCTACTATGCCAGATAGTGTTCCTAGTGGTTTATCTGTAGCAGGAGATATAAAATAAGGATTCACTGTTTTGTCTTTTTATTCTAATTTTTTAACTTAATTATAATCTAGATTTCTCAGTATTTGCGCCAGTTTTTATATTAGATGTTTTTACTTTTTTATTTCCAAACGAATAGGAATACGAAACTAAGAAAATCCGTGAAAAACCAGATTCCGAGCTATAGTCTACAGAGAAAACATTTGCAAAAGCTTCACGTGTTAATGTTCCTATTTTGTTATTAACATCGAAACTTTCAAAAATATCTGATATAGAAACTTGTAAGCTGCTACCGTTTTTAAATTCTTTCTTTATACCTGTATTTAATACACCAAAACCTTTTACTTTGCTGCTACCATTAAAATGTTGCGATGTATACC
>CALHVB010000145.1 GCA_938039345.1 uncultured Sediminicola sp. | reverse complement strand
AGATGATTTTCCTGTATTGGGAATGAATGAAATACATGTAGTAGAATCTGGAGATATTGTTTTTGTAGACCACCCAAAATATTATGATAAAGCGTTAGAATCTAAAGCCACAATTGTATTAATTAATAAAAAAGTAGCCTGTCCAAAAGGGAAGGCGTTATTGATTTCGGAGGACCCTTTTAGAGATTTTAATACACTAACGAATTTTTTTAAACCTTTTAAAAAATCAGAGTCTTCTATAGCTAAATCTGCTCAGATAGGAAAAAATACAGTAATACAGCCTAATACATTTGTTGGTAATCATGTAATTATTGGTAATAATTGTAAAATTCATTCTAATGTTTCTATATATGATTATGCAGTTATAGGAAATAATGTAACTATACACGCAGGTACAGTTTTAGGAGGAGACGCCTTTTATTATAAAAATAGACCAGAAGGATTTGATAAATTAATTTCTGGAGGAAGAGTTGTGATAGAAGATAATGTAGATATAGGAGCCTTGTGTACTATTGATAAAGGAGTTACCGGAGATACTACTATAAAAGCTGGGACAAAAATAGATAACCAAGTTCATATTGGTCATGATACTGTAATAGGTAAAAAGTGTTTAATAGCTGCTCAAACTGGTATTGCGGGTTGTGTAATTATTGAAGATGAAGTAACCTTATGGGGGCAAGTTGGCGTTACTAGTGGAATTACAATAGGAGAAAAAGCAGTAGTGTTAGCACAGACAGGAGTATCTAAATCTGTAGGTGGCGGAAAGAGTTATTTTGGCTCTCCAATAGAAGAAACTAGAGAAAAATTAAAACAATTGGCCTATATCAAGAGAATTCCAACAATTTTAAAGAAATTAGAGAATAAATAAGCATCATATTACTTTAAAAATATAAGGTAATGGTATATTTTTGTAAAGCTTATAAAAAATAAATCAGGAAAATAATGAGTGTTCTAGTTAATAAAGATTCTAAAATAATTGTACAAGGTTTTACAGGTAGTGAAGGTACTTTTCATGCCGAGCAAATGATTGAATATGGTACCAACATCGTTGGTGGTGTTACTCCAGGTAAAGGAGGTCAAGAACATTTAGGAAAACCAGTTTTTAACACAGTTATAGAAGCGGTGGAAAAAGCAGGAGCAGATACTACTATTATATTTGTACCACCAGCTTTTGCAGCAGATGCTATTATGGAAGCAGCTGATGCAGGAATAAAAGTTATTATTACTATAACAGAAGGTATTCCTGTTGCAGATATGGTAAAAGCATCTAATTATATCAAAAATTTTGATTGTAGATTAATTGGACCTAACTGCCCAGGTGTTATTACCCCTGGTGAAGCTAAGGTTGGTATTATGCCTGGTTTTGTTTTTGAAAAAGGAAATGTAGGTATTGTATCAAAATCTGGTACACTTACTTATGAAGCAGCAGATCAGGTTGTACGTCAAGGATTAGGTATTACAACAGCTATTGGTATTGGAGGTGACCCAATTATAGGTACAACTACAAAAGAAGCGGTTGAATTATTAATTAATGACCCTGAAACTAGTTGTGTTGTTATGATTGGTGAAATAGGAGGTCAGTTAGAAGCAGATGCTGCTAAATGGTATAAAGAAAGTGGAAGTAAAAAACCAGTTGTTGGTTTTATTGCTGGTGAAACAGCACCTGCGGGACGTACAATGGGGCATGCGGGAGCAATTGTTGGAGGTAGTGATGATACTGCACAAGCAAAGAAAGCTATTATGAGAGAATGCGGAATACACGTAGTAGATTCTCCTGCAGAAATAGGAGTTAAGGTAAAAGAAGTACTAGGATAATTTTAGTATTTATTGCAAAAATATAGTTAAGTCCTATTTGTTCTGTACTGATTTTTATCAGTTAAATTCAGGATAAATAGGATTTTAAGTTTTAATAAATATTTAAATATTAAAAAACAGAAAATGAAACTTTTAGAAGGAAAAAATGTTATAATTACCGGTGCTAGTAGAGGTATAGGTAAAGGAATAGCAGAAATATTTGCTAACTATGGAGCTAATGTTGCTTTCACCTACAGTTCTAGTGAAGCGCCTGCTTTAGCATTAGAAAAAGAATTAACAGCAAAAGGGGTTAAAGCAAAAGCGTATAAAAGTAATGCAGCTAATTTTGAAGAAGCAGAAGCTTTGATTTCTAGTGTTTTAGAAGATTTTGATGGTGGTATAGATGTGCTAATTAATAATGCAGGGATTACAAAAGACAATCTTTTAATGCGTATGTCTGAGTCTGATTTTGATGCAGTTATAGAAGTTAATTTAAAATCTGTTTTTAATATGACCAAAGCAGTACAACGTACTATGCTTAAACAACGAAAAGGTTCTATTATTAATATGAGCAGTGTAGTTGGTGTAAAAGGAAATGCAGGACAAGCAAATTATGCGGCATCTAAGGCAGGAATGATTGGTTTTACAAAATCTATTGCTGCTGAACTTGGTTCTAGAAACATTAGATGTAATGCCATTGCACCTGGGTTTATAGAAACTGAAATGACAGATAAGTTAGACGAGAAAGTAGTACAAGGTTGGAGAGATGGTATTCCTTTAAAAAGAGGAGGTACAACAGAAGATATAGCTAATGCATGTTTGTTTTTAGCTTCAGATTTATCTAGTTACGTAACAGGAGAAGTTTTAAATGTAAACGGAGGAATGTTAATGTAATTTAAATATTTAAGTAAATTAAAAAAAATGCTTCAATTGTAATTGGAGCATTTTTTTTGTTTTCTATAATTGATATTCTTCAAATATATAGGCTCCAATTTTTTCTTTTCTATATATAAACGTTAATACCGTAAGAATTAATAGAAAAGAATAAAGAACAATCATTAAAATGCCTACAGGAGTAAATGTTGTTGGTATTTCATAATTAATAAAATCTGATTTGCTAGAAAAAATACCTATGACAGAATATAATTTATAACTATAGACCAAGAAAATAGCATATAAAGAATATTCTAAGTTGCGCA
>CALHVB010000144.1 GCA_938039345.1 uncultured Sediminicola sp. | reverse complement strand
CTATTTCTTCTTTATCCTTATTATATACCATAGCTAGTTTTTCTAAAACATTAACAAGATAGGAACTTTCATTTCTTTTACCACGATATGGAGTGGGAGCTAAATAAGGAGCATCTGTTTCTAAAACAATATGTTTTAAATTAATTTTATTTAAAAAGGTATCTATTTTTCCATTTTTAAAAGTAACCACACCACCTATACCTAATTTCATATTATAGGATATGGCTTTGTGTGCCTGCTCTAAAGTTCCTGTAAAACAATGAAAAATACCGAATAAATCGGTTCCTTTTTCACTTTCCAAAATCTCAAAAACTTCATCAAAAGCTTCTCTACAGTGAATAACGATAGGTAATTTATATTTTTTTGCTAATTTAATTTGATATCTAAAGGCCTCTTGCTGCTCATTTAATAAGGTTTTATCCCAATACAAATCTAGCCCTATCTCTCCCAAAGCATAAAACTTATGCTTTTCTAACATTTCTTCTACATGTTTTAACTCTTCCCTGTAATTTTCTTTTACATGTGTTGGATGCAAGCCCATCATTAAAAACACATGCTTTGGATACGCTTGCTCTAAAGCCAACATTCCTTTTGTATAACTAGAATCAATTGCCGGAATAAAAAAGCGTGTAACCCCAATTTTTATTGCTTTATCTATTACCTCTGATCTATCTTCATCAAAAGCTTCACTATATAAATGTGTATGTGTATCTGTTAAAATCATACTTCAAAAATAGAACTATCTTTACCACAAAAAGAAATAATGAATCTTAAAAAGTTTTTAGAAAGCAAAAAATATACTAAAATTCCTTTAACACTTACTAAAACCAATCATTTTGAGATTAATGCTAAAATTAATGGAATTACAGGTCGTTTTATTTTAGACACAGGTGCATCTAATACTTGTATTGGCTTTGACAAAGTTAATTTTTTTGGTTTAACTACAGAAGATTCTGAAATTAAAGCCGCTGGTGCTGGTGCCATAGATATGGAAACAGCAATATCTACCAAAAACAAAATTGAAATTGGCAATTGGAAAAAGAAAAAAATAAAGCTTGTATTATTTGATTTAGTTCATGTAAACAGTGCACTCATAAATCACGATTCGCAACCAGTAGATGGCATTATAGGTGCAGATATTCTTAAAAAAACAAAAGCTGTTATTGATTATAATAAAAAGTGTGTTTATTTAAAGTAAAAAAGACCAGAAGCAAAATACTTCTGGTCTTTTCTTATAATTAAATATTTAAACACTATAACTCTAATGCTTTCTTAATATTATTATCCATTAAAATCTCTGTCGGATTTTCTAATGCTTCTTTAATAGCTACTAAGAAACCTACAGATTCTTTACCATCTATGATTCTGTGATCATAAGATAAAGCCACATACATAATTGGTGCAATAACAACAGTACCATCTTTTGCTATTGGGCGCTCTACAATATTATGCATTCCTAAAATAGCACTCTGAGGAGGGTTTATTATAGGTGTAGACAACATAGAGCCAAATACACCTCCGTTTGTAATTGTAAATGTACCTCCTGTCATTTCATCTACCGTAATTTCTCCTTCACGAGCTCTTATTGCCAATCTCTTTATTTCTGCTTCAACACCTCTAAATGTTAAATTCTCAGCATTACGTATAACTGGCACCATTAATCCTTTTGGACCAGACACAGCAATACTAATATCACAGAAATCAAAAGAAATCATTTCTTTACCATCTATCATAGAATTTACAGACGGATACATTTCTAGTGCTCTAATAACAGCTTTAGTAAAGAAAGACATAAAACCTAAACCTACATTGTGTTTTGATTTAAACTCTTCTTTATATTGCTTACGCAATTCAAAAATAGGCGACATATCTACTTCATTAAAAGTAGTAAGCATTGCCGTTTCATTTTTAACAGACACCAAACGCTCTGCTACTTTTCTACGCAACATAGAAAGCTTAGAACGAGATTCTCCTCTATTACCTCCTGTTGGAGTACCCATAGAAGGCACAGCTTTTACTGCATCTTCTTTAGTAACTCTACCATCTTTTCCTGTTCCAGAAATAGCACTTGCAGCAATTCCTTTTTCTGCTAAAATTTTCTTAGCAGCCAGAGAAGCTGTTCCAGACGCATAAGTTTCTTTAGCTGGTGCTTGTTTTACAGGCACTGCTTTTTGCTCTTCTACAACTACTTTTTTTTCTGTAGCTTTAACAGCTCCTTCTGGTTTTGCAGCAGCAGTATCAATTAAACAAACTACTGCACCAACAGCAACAGCATCACCTTCTTCTGCCTTTAAAGTGATAATACCTGCTTGTTCTGCTGGCAATTCTAAAGTTGCCTTATCAGAATCTACCTCTGCTATAGTTTGGTCTTTTTCTACATAATCACCATCACTAACTAACCACTCTGCAATCTCTACCTCGGTAATAGACTCCCCAGGAGAGGGAACTTTCATTTCTAAAATCATTGCTTTATAATTTTACTAATCTGTTATTTTTTTATATTTTTTCTAACCATGTTATCTTTTGTTTTATCAAAAACATAGTCTATTACTTCTTGATGTCTACGTTTAGAACGAACAGCACTACCCGCAGCTGGTGACGCATAAAAACGCCTTGATGCTATACGCATTTTATGTGCTTCACTAAAATGCATCATCATATGGCTCCAAGCTCCCATATTTCTTGGCTCTTCTTGTGCCCAGACAATATCATCTGCATTACTATACTTAGCAATAACAGCTTTCATTTTATCTGACGGTAATGGAAATAGTTGCTCTACCCTAACTAATGCAACAGAATCTCTACCTAATTCTTTTCTTTCTGCTAGTAAATCATAATAGAATTTTCCGGTACAAAAAACTAAAGTCTTTACTTTACTTTCTTCTACATTTGAATCATCTATCACTTCTTGGAAACCTCCAGATGCTAAATCATCTATTGAAGAAACAGCTTTTGGATGACGCAATAAACTCTTTGGCGTAAAAACAATTAATGGTTTTCTATACCCAGATTTCATTTGTCTACGCAATAAATGGTAAATATTTGCTGGCGTTGTACAGTCTGCAATAAACATATTATCATTGGCGCACAACTGTAAATAACGCTCCATTCTTGCTGATGAATGTTCTGCTCCTTGCCCTTCATAACCGTGAGGCAATAACATTACCAATCCGTTTTGTAATTTCCACTTATCTTCAGCAGCAGAAATATACTGATCTATCATTATTTGAGCTCCATTACTAAAGTCTCCAAATTGTGCCTCCCAAATAGTTAATGTATTTGGACTTGCCATAGCATAACCATAATCAAAACCAACTACTCCGTACTCTGATAGTAATGAGTTATATATTTGAAACTGATTCTTCTTCTCTGAAATATTATTCAAAAGCACAACTTCTTCTTCACTATCCTCTACCTTTACTATTGCATGACGGTGAGAAAAAGTTCCACGCTCTACATCCTGACCAGAAATTCTAACATTATAACCCTCTTTCAACAAAGTACCATAAGCTAGTAATTCTCCCATTGCCCAGTCTAACTTTCCAGTCTCAAAGAACATTTTTTTACGATCTCCAATTAATTTAGCTACTTTACGTAAAAACTTTTTATCGGATGGTAATTCGGTTATAACCTTTGCTATTTCTGTTAATTCTTTTTTATCAAAAGTAGTATCCACAGCTTTCATCATTCCTGTTTCATCAACAGACTGAAAACCTTTCCACTCATCTGACATAAAAGGTGTAATAACCGTTTTATCTTCTTTTCTAGAATCTTCTAGTTTCTCCTCTAAAGAATTTTTGTAATCTTCTTCTAATTGTTTAACATCACCCTCTTTTATAACTCCTTCTGCCAATAGCTTTTGAGTATATATATCTTTTGGATTTTGATGTTTAGCAATTGCTTTATATAATTTAGGCTGCGTAAAACGAGGTTCATCACCTTCATTATGACCATATTTTCTATAACCTAATAAATCTATAAATACATCTCTGTTAAAACGCATTCTATATTCCAACGCAAATAATGAGGCATGTACAACCGCTTCTGCATCATCTGCATTAACATGTAATACAGGACTTAAAGTTACCTTACCAACATCTGTACAATAGGTAGATGTTCTGGCATCTAAATAATTTGTTGTAAACCCTATTTGGTTATTCACAACTATGTGTATAGTTCCGTTAGTTTTATAGCCATCTAAATTTGCCATTTGTACTAACTCATAGATTAAACCTTGACCAGCAATAGCAGCATCTCCGTGTACTACAATAGGCAATACTTTAGAAAAATCATCTGTATAATCTGCATCCTGTTTTGCTCTAGCAATTCCTTCTACAACAGCACCAACGGTCTCTAAATGCGATGGGTTTGGCGCAATATTCATTGTTATTTTATTCCCCTTAGACATACGATCAGATGTCCAACCTAAGTGATACTTTACATCACCATCAAAAATAACTTGTTCATAATCTTTACCATCGAACTCACTAAAAATATCTTTTGCAGATTTACCAAAAATATTAGTAAGAACATTTAACCTTCCTCTGTGAGCCATTCCCATTACAAATTGCTCTACACCCATTTCAGCAGCTCTCTCTACAACTGTATCTAATGCAGGTATTAAAGACTCATTCCCTTCTAGAGAAAATCTTTTTTGACCAACATATTTTGTATGTAAAAATGATTCGAAAGAAACTGCTTCGACCATCTTTTTAAGAATATGTTTTTTCTTATCTGCCGAAAACTGAGGATGATTATCATTTACATTTAACCAGCTCTGAATCCATTCAATACGCTCAGGGTTTCTTATATACATATATTCTACCCCAATGGCATCGCAATAAATCTTTTTAAGATGATTAATAATTACTTCTAAAGAACTAGGACCAATCCCTAATATCTCACCAGCAGTAAATACAGTACTTAAATCATCTTTAGATAAGCCAAATGTTTCTAATTCTAAGGTTGGTGTATATTTTCTCCTTTCGCGAACTGGGTTTGTTTTTGTAAAAAGATGCCCTCTATTTCTATAGCCATCTATTAATTTAACAACCTGAAACTCTTTTTTTAATGTTACTGGTATTTGCACTGACTCTCCGCCAGTAACCACATTAAGCTGAGCTACATCGCTTTCATCTAAAGCTGTTTCTAAACCAAAGTCAAAACCCTGAAAAAAAGAACGCCAACTAGGCTCTATACTATCCGGATTTGTTAAATACTTGTCGTATAAGTCTGCGAAAAAAGAAGTATGCGCAGTATTTAAAAAAGAATATTTATCCATGAAAATTATCTCTATCTTTTAAAGCAAATTTCAACCAAAAATACAACAATTAACAGTTAAAGCATATCTTAGTTACCTAATATCATAAAATTTAACGAAAATGAAGCAAATAGTATATTCCGCTTTCAAAAAATTTTTTTTAACGCTTTTTTTAACGCTAATCAGCATTTTTAGCTATAGCCAAAGCAGCTCCTCTTTAAACAAATTCTGGAACAACGTTTATTTTGGCGGTGGAATAGGGTTAAATTTTGGTAATAATAGTTTTAATGGCTCATTATCTCCAAACGCAATTTATCAAATTAACGAACAATTCGCCACTGGCATAGGATTAAGCTTTAACTACTCTAAATTTAACGATTCAAAATTATTTGCTTACGGAGGAAGCATTAATGCTTTTTACAATCCAATTAAATACATACAACTTTCTAGCGAATTAGAACAATTAAGAATCAATAGAGAGTTTAATTTTGATGGTGTAAAAATTGAAGACAATTATTGGGTTCCTGCATTATATTTAGGTATTGGATACACACAAAACAATTACACCATTGGTATTAAGTATGATGTTATTCACAACAAAAACAAAAGCATCTACGATAACACTATAATTCCATTTGTACGTTTCTATTTTTAGGTTTTTAAAGAAGTTAGAAGGAGGAGGTTTTATTGGAGTTCTATAAAACAAAAAACCCCATCATAATTAAATGATGGGGTTTTCAAAAAAAAGGCGACGACCTACTCTCCCACTTGGTGTAGCAGTACCATCGGCGCTGATGAGCTTAACTTCCCTGTTCGGAATGGAA
>CALHVB010000143.1 GCA_938039345.1 uncultured Sediminicola sp. | reverse complement strand
CCCTAAAAAATCAGAGATATCATAACTTACATTATTAACAAAAATGGGACCGCCCGTAGTATGAGGTGGAGGGAAAATTCTGTTGCCAGTAGCTGATTCTGTTTGAGTAATATCTAATATATCTGTTCTCTTATGATAGTGATTACCATTACCTCCCCCAGTTATAAAATCATTATGCCCATAAATTGTTCTCGAGATAATACCTCCAGAATTAAGTACCCAACCAAGACCTACTTCTCCTGCTTCGCTTTCTACCCTAATACCAGAAGCATGGTAACTTAGAGATATTGGTATTTGTATATCTCCTTGTGTAATAGTATGGATTGGGATACTAATATTTGGTATTCCTGTATATGTACTAACAGGGATATTACCATATTTTTCAAAATCTAGAGCTTTTGGTGATGGCGGGATAATATCTGGCAATTCTTGCCCTTGTATTTGCAACGCAAATAAAAATAATAAAGCAATTAGTATTTTTTTCATCTTTATAATTTATTATTGGTTTGTTATTTTAGTTAAAATGTTTTCTATTTCTTCTAAACGCTTTTTTAAATTCTCGTTTTCTATTTCTTGTAAGCGGTGTTTTTTCTCACTTATCTTTAATCGTTCTATTTCTTTTTGCTGCTCCAGAGTATACAAGGTTAATTCCTCTATTTTTTCTAAGAGCTTTAAATTCATTTCTTTAAGCAACACCCCTTCTTTCTCCATTTCTGCAGCAGAGGGGATATTAGGTAAGTGCCCATTTTTATTAATATAGGCTTGTACTTGGTCTAAAGATTTTAACTTATAATCTTCTTTAAATACATAATCGGGAGCTACAGCTCCGTTTAGATCCACCTTAACTTCTTGGGTATGTATATTGCCTTTTACCGTAAGTTTTGCGTCTGGTGTTGTAGTTCCTATGCCTACATTACCTTTCTTTTTAACTAATGAAACATTCCCATTTTTATTTACAATCAAAGGCATGGAATTAGCTGTAGATGTATAGACATAAAAATCTCCCTCTCCTATTCCATAATGAGAATTTGTTTCATGTGCTGCTCCTATTCTAATTTTGCGATCACTTAAAGGTGTTTGAAACCTTATCTCTGGCCATTCTTTTGAAGCTATTCTAAGATAATATCTATTAGACAAAGACCCTATTTTACCATCTCCAACAACATCTAATTTAGCTATAGGACTTGTTGTGCCTATACCTACATTACCAACAGCATTTATTTTCATTCTAACTTTTGCCCCTCCTCCAACATTTGTTGTTTTAAAAAATATATTAGAAGAAGGAGAATTATTATTCTCTATCTCTATTTCTCCTCTGGTGTAACTATCATTAGCAACACCTAATCTTAATGTACGTGTGGTACCATTGTTTGTTAAAATATAGTTCCCCCATGTACCTTCACTTATAGAACCTTCCGACACAAAAGTGTTTTCTGAAGCTATTCGTAATGCATTATTTATTTTTAAACTTTTAGAATAAGATAATAGGCCACTTGTAGGGTTAATATTTAAAAAAACATTCCCATTTTGAAAAACACGAAAGTTTCCACTATAATTATCTATGTGCCAAGGGTTGTAAGAAGCATTACTATTCATTAACTTAAGCTCACCCCCCTCTACTCCAGAATTTTGAGGATTTGCAACTAAAGTTTGAGATTTAACAGAATAAAAACTAATTAAGTAACATAGTAGTAAAAGAAATTTAATTTTTCTCATTTTAAGCATTGTTTAAAATTTATTTACAGGAAACCTAAACAACTGCCAAAACAAATTAATTGCTCTAGCTCAAAACACTTAACTCTTTTAGAATTACTATTTATAAATAACTGGTTGCCTTTGGTTTGCAATAAGAAAATTATTCATAAATAACAACATATACAAACTTTACCTTCAATTAAATACAAATAAAATACTTACAAAAAAAATATTATATATTTTCATTTTATTATGATTTACATTAAACATAAACATTATTTTACACCAATACCACAAACCTTAATATGTTTATATTACTATTAAAATACAAAAAGGCCACTAGTTTTAAATGCTAGTGACCTTTCTATTCTATTTTATTAAATAGTTCTAGGCAGCTCCTTCTATTACTATTTTTTTATTTGTTTTTCTGTTTGCAAGTCTAATTTTAAGCCTGTATACTATATTAAATAGTACAGGAACAATAATTAGAGTTAAGAATGTGGCAACAATTAGTCCAAAGATAACTGTCCATGCTAATGGACCCCAAAAAATAACATTATCGCCTCCTACATAAATTTGAGGGTCAAAACTACTAAAAAGCGTTATAAAATTAATATTAAGTCCTGTTGCCAAAGGAATAAGTCCTAATACTGTTGTAATAGCTGTTAAGATTACAGGTCTTAAACGCGCTTTACCCCCTTTTATAATAATATCTGTAACATCTTCTTTAGATAATAAATCATCATCAGACATATTTAATGTAACTTTTTTACGGTCAATCAAAATTTGTGTATAATCTAAAAGTACTACTCCATTATTTACTACAATACCTGCAAGTGATATAATACCCATCATAGTCATCATAATTACAAACGGCCAACCTGTAGCAACCAATCCTCCAAATACACCAATAAAGCTTAAAAAGATAGCTATCATTATTATTAAAGGTTTAGAAACACCACCGAACTGAAAAATAAGGATTAACATAATTAAACCTAGACCTGTAAAGAAAGCACCCGCTAAAAATGCGCCTTGCTTTGCTTGTTCTTCTAGCTCACCAGTATAGTCTATTTTTACACCACTTGGTAACCCCTTAAAGTTTTCCATCTCTTTTTTAATCTGCTCCACAATAACATTGGCATTACCCCCTGGTTTTAGACCTGAATAAACAGTAACAACACGTTCTCCATTGGCATGTTTTATAGCGTTAAATGATGATGTATTGCGCTGTTTTGTAACAGCAGAAATAGGAATTTCTTTAATTTGACCATTATTGGGGTCTCTAAAAATAATATTTTGATTAAAGAGCGTGCTGGTATTATAACGTAGTTCTTCGTTAAAACGAACATTAATATCATAATCTTCACCATCTAATTTATAGACCCCTGCTTTATCACCAAAAATAGACCTTCGTAATTGTTGCCCTACTTGCCCCGCAGAAACCCCTAGTTCACCTGCTTTTTGGCGGTCAATGATAACCTCCATACCTGGGCTACTTTTATTTACATCTACTTTTAAGCCTTCCATACCATCAATACTCTTTGAGTTGATATAGGTTCGCATACGCTCTGCCACACTAATAAGTGTATCATAATTTTTACCAGCAAGTTCAATATTTACAGGATACCCTGCTGGTGGACCAGCTGCATCTTTTTCAACAGAAATAGTTACACCAGGATAGACATTGGCTAAAGCATTTTGAATTTCTAAGCGTAATTCTTCAGAATCTAATCCTTTACGCTCTTTAAATTGCTGCATAGATAGCGTTATTTTTCCTCTGTGCGGCATTTCAGCAGCAGACCCTCCTTCTGTAAACGGATTTTCTGCACCCTTACCCACTTGCGAAACACCCGTGTCTACTAACAGGTTTTTTCCACTTTTAAGATACTTATCTTCATCAATAAGATTATAAACTTTTTCTTCTATTGCTTTTGTTATCGCATTAGTTTTCTCAATATCTGTCCCCTGCGGATATTCTATATAAATGTATATTTCTTTGGGGGTATTATCTGGAAAAAACTCCACTTTAGTTCGTTGTTCTCCAACTGAAGCACCAAAAGCCATAAACGCTGCTATAAGTAAAACAATAGTAACTGCGAAATACCAGTACACATTTTTACCACGTAGTGCATGTTTTAAACGTCTTTCATACCAGTTTTCTAGTTTAACTAAACCACTTTTTTGAAAACGTGTTGACCAAGGTTTTAAAAAGTATTTATAAACCCAAAACAATAAAGCAATGATTATCATTAAGCTACCTAAGCCACGCATAGCACCACCCACAATAAGAATAAAAATACCAAAACCACCTAAAACGATACTCAAACGAATTAATTGTTTTAAGGTTAAAGTTTTATCGCCAATTTCCATAAATTTTGAAACCAACATCGAATTCATAAAAATTGCTACGAATAATGAAGAACCCAATACTACGGATAGTGTAATAGGAAAATAAATCATAAACTCACCCATAATACCAGGCCACATTCCTAAGGGCACAAAAGCTGCAACCGTTGTAGCTGTAGAAATAATAATTGGAATTGCAATTTCACCTATTCCTTTTTTGGCAGCTTCTCTTCTAGACATGCCTTCTTGACTCATTAAACGATATACGTTTTCTACAACAACAACACCATTATCTACCAACATACCAAGCCCCATAATTAAGCCAAAAAGTATCATAGTATTTAATGTGTAGCCTAAAGCAGAAAGAATCATGAACGACATAAACATAGACATCGGAATAGCAAACCCAACAAAAAGGGCATTCCTAAATCCTAAAAAGAACATTAATACCGTTACCACCAGAATGATTCCGAAAATGATATTGTTCACCAAATCATCAACCTGATTTAAGGTACTACTACTACTATCATTTGCAAAGGTAATTTCTAGACCTTCAGGTAAATCATTTTCCAAGGCATTGGCAACAATATCTCGTATTTTCTCTACAGCTCTAACATCATTCTGCCCAGACCTTTTCTTAATATCGAGCATAACAACGCTCTCACCCATTTCACGTGCATAAGTGTTTTTATCTTCTTCTTTAAAACTTATTTCGGCAATATCTTTAAGATACACAACACCATTATCATTCTTTACCACAAAATTATTGAGTTCAGAAGGCTTCTCAATTTCACCGATGATACGAATTGTTCTTCGTTGTCCGCTAGCCACTAAATTACCCGCAGACATGGTCATATTTCCATTTCCAATGGCCTGAATAATGTTATCAAAATTTACTTTGGCTGCCATCATTTTATTTATATCAACAGAAACAGCCACTTCCTTATCTTGTGCCCCACGTATATCTACTTGCTTTACTTCTTCAAGACTTTCAATTTCTTTTTCAAGAAGTTCTGCATATTCTTTTAATTTTTCTACAGGATAATCCCCTTTAATATTTACATTAAGAATAGGGAAAGATTCTGCCAAATTTAAATCGAATACAGTTGGTTCTACTTTAGCGCCATTAAATGTAGGCCAATCTTCTCCTGCCTTTTCACTATCTACCTCATCTTTAACCTCTTGCTTGGCATTTTCAACCGTAATATTTTCATCAAACTCAACTATTACCATAGAGTAATTTTCTTGAGATGTAGATGTCATATCAACAAAATTGCTCACATTTTTTATATTTTCCTCAAGAGGGTCTGTAATAAGACGCTCCATATCCTCCGCTGTATTTCCTGGGAAAATGGTACTTACATAAATTTTAGTCTCTACTGCTTCTGGAAATTCTTCTCTTGGCATGGCAAAATAGGAAGAGATTCCCATAAACAAGAAAATGGCTATCATTACCCATATTACAGACGGGTTATTTATGGCCCATGATGAAAGTCCAAATTCTTTATCGGCGTTTTTTTTAGCTTTTTCCATAATAGTCTTTAGTTTATAGACCTTAGTCTTTAGTATTTTTGAGATATTTCTTAAGAGAGGTAATCATTTTTGATAATTTGGTCAAGTCTTTTCTAAATTTTGAGTTGGTATTTTCATCTATATAACCTCTTCTTTTGGCTATAGTTACGCATACCACACATTCTTTAATAGTATTTAGTGATATTTGAAGATACCTATTGAACTGTGGATTTGAGTCACCAGCCCCTTCAGCAATATTTAAAGCAATTGAATTAGCTGCCCTTGCGAATTGCGAGGTAAGTTTATAGATTTCCTCTCTAGGAAAAGATTCACAAGTATTGTAAACTTCATCCATAAAATCTAGTGACTTTTGATATACTTTTAAATCTTCAAATGCAAATTTCACTTGCTCCATACTATTACTATAAACTACCGACTACTATCTACTAACTGTATTCTTTGTTTCAATTACCTTAACCGGTTGGTTATCTTTTACACTACGTGCACCTTCTACAATGATATTGTCACCAGCTTTAAGTCCAGAAAGTACTTCAACAGCATCTCCTTGAGTTTTACCTAGTTCTATAATTACTTTTTTAGACAATATTTCAGTATCACCGTTAGTAACAGTAACATACACATATTGTTCACCAGTTGCATTTTCAGATAATACACTTTGCGGAATTAGAATTGCATTTTCGTTGGTGTAATCGTTAATTTTAGCAACAGCGGTTAGGTTGGGCTTAATGTTTCCTTTTTTGTTTGAAACTGGAATTTCAGCTCGAAACGAACGGTTACCTGGATTAATAAAATTACTGGTTTGACTAATTTTACTTTGAACGCTATTTCCTAAAATTGGAAAATTAACCTCTACTGTTTTTCCTTTAGTTACAGTAGCTAAATGCGCTTCAGGAACCTCAACCTCAACATACATACTGTTTAAATTTACCACCCTAAAAACTTCTGCTCCTGGCCCAGGACTAACTACGGTACCTTGGTCTTTTATAATTTCATCAACAATTCCTGAAAAAGGAGCTCTTAATGATGATTTTCCTACCATACTTTCCAATTGTTTTACTCCGCTCTCTTGCGCTTCATATTGTGTTTTTGCTTGTAGGTATTGAATTTCAGAACCAATATTTTGTTTCCATAATTTTTCTTGACGCTCAAAAGTTGTCTTTGCTAAAGCTAATTGTGTTTTCATTTGTGCTAACTGACTTGAAAGTCCGCCATCATCAATAGTCCCTAAAATTTGTCCTTTTGAAACACGCTGACCTTCCTTAACATAAACACGCTCTAGTGTACCAGCCATTTGCGGGTATACTAATACATTTTGGTTGGTCATAACATCACCTTGAAGTTCCAAATAATGATGAAACTCTTGCGAACTAATACGCAAGGTAGAAACCAATGGTAACTGCGCATTATCATCTAAATCTAGGATAGCTTCATCTAGTTGACTGATTTGACTTTCCAATGCTTTTAATTCTTCTGTTATCGTACTTCTTTTAGCACGAATAGCCTCTAAATCTTCGCTATCAATTATCTGTTTCACAGAATTTTCTTTTTCTCCGCAAGAAGCAAGAAGAATAACGAAAATGGATAGTAGTACTACTTTTTTCATTTGTTTGATATTTAAGTGTTTTGCTGATTGATTTAATTATTCAATATTATTTCTAATGCTGTTTTGTTATTAATAACAGCTACCATAGATTGTAAGTACTCTTGTTGCGCTGCATATAATTGCACTTGTGCTTGGCGCAACTCAAAACTAGAAGCCAATCCTTCGTAATATTTAATTTGATTCTTTTTTTCTATACGTTCCGCTAAAGCCAAATTATTCTTAGAAGTTTCATATTCCTCTATAGCAAATGTGTAATTACTTTTAGCACTTTTTAATTGTAATTTTATTTTCTCCTCGGTTTCCGAAAGTTGTGTTTTGGCTTTTTCTAAAGCAATTTTTGCACGTTGCGTGCTTGCCCTTCTTTTAAAAGAACTAAAAATTGGAACACTTAAATCGAAACCTAAAATAGAAGAATCGAACCATTTTTGATCGCCATTAAAAAAGTCAAAAGAATTTGAAAAAGAACTTGTTCCGTAATTTACAAACGCATTTAGTGTTGGCAAAGCTCTACTCTTTGCTAATTTTAACTCATAAAATCGCTGCTCGTTTAAATTATAGGTTAATTTATAATCTATATTATTCTCTATTGTTAAATCTGTGCTTAACAAATCTAATTGCAACTGCTTTTGTGTTAATTCATCTAAATTCTCTTTTAAAGTAGTAGGAGAATCTATAGGCAATCCCATTACTATATTTAGCATTTTTAAAGTAATATCCTTTAAACGTATCGCATTTTTAAGCTGACTTTCTATAGATGCTAATGTTATCTGTAACTGCTCTACACTTTCTTCATCTCCCAAACCGTTTTCATAAATCTTTTGGGTTTCATTTAAATTCTTTTCTAATGCTGTTTTATTTCTTTCTAAAATTAGCACACTTTCTTTTGCTAATAATACATTACCATAAGCATCTACAACAGATCTGCGTACTTCTAAATCTGTTTTTTCTTTATTGTTATTACTATAGCGAATAAAAGCTTTTGATGCTTGTACACCTACTATGTAAGAACCATTAAAAATTTGTTGGCTCAATGTAGCTGTTGCACTTGCCTGTTGTTTAGTACCAAAAACAATTGGAATAAAACCTTCGGGGCTATTTACCTCAAAATTAGTTTGATTAGCATCAAAATAATCATTTACCACATCTATGGTACTTTGAGTATTATCAAATGCAGCAGCAGGCAACAAAGACACAGGCTGCTTTAACTGATTCTGGTAACTTATGTTCCCTGTTATTTGTGGTAAGCCCCCTGCAATAGTTTCCCATTTTTGCTTTTGGGCATCTATTAAATCTCTATTTGCATTTATAGCACTATAGTTATTCTCTAATGCAAATGCAATTGCCTCTTCTAAACTGTAACTACTGTTTTGTTCTTGCGAAAACCCAACAGCTACAATTAATAAAGTAAAAAAGACTAAAAAAGTAGTTCTCATTTATTCTAAGTTTGAATTTATAATTTCGTTTAATATTTTTCGTCCTTCGGGGGTAACTATACCACGTAAATGGTACTCTAAATAATTGTCCATTAAACCATTTACGGTAAATAAATTATCCGGAAAAAGTTGTTTATCTTTTATACTTACAATACCAGAGAAATAAATTCTAAAAACAAAATCTGTATTTAAATTTGTTCTATATATGCCCATTTGCATTCCTTTCTCTACATTATGCAATATGCAACCTCGCATAACATCAAATTGTTTTTGTCTTAAATCTTCATATACTTTGGGATAATACTTTTGAAGCTGATATTGCGGAGACGATTTTTCGTCTTTAAGATGGTACATTACAAACTTCTTTATCTCGTATAACTCCTCAATAGGGTTTAATTCTAAAGTACAAATATTGTCTATACCATTAGAAATGAACCAAAATATATGAGACGATGCCTCTTCTACTAATTGTGTTTTATTTTCAAAATGGGTATAGATAGTTTTTTTAGATATCGCCATTTCATTGGCCAAATCGTCCATAGTAACACTCTTAAAACCATGTGTTAAAAATAATTCTGTTGCTTTTTCTAAAATTTTTTCTTTCATAAATCAACACAAATGTACACAAGGAAACTTTAAA
>CALHVB010000142.1 GCA_938039345.1 uncultured Sediminicola sp. | reverse complement strand
TAACGATGATGTAATCTTTTCCAGATTTTCGAACGGTAATAGGCTGTAGGACACCGTGTGCTTCGATGCTTTCAGACAGCTGCTTAAGAGCTTCCTCGTTAAAGGACTTTCTTGGTTGCATCGAGTCTGGAATAATCCTGCCGATACTTAGCTCTTGAACTTGAAGTCCATTGGCGCTTTGTGTCAATTTCTTCTTGACTTCATTTTTAACGGTGGCTGTTGCCTCTCCGTTTTTGCTTACAGTACTTGCTTTTGTTGTCATAATACTTAAATTTTAGATTAAACAATATTTTTGCAGAACCCAAACGGAAGACAAAATTTCTGCTCAAAAGGAAACGGAATAAATGAGTTGTGGACGAGGCGTTGGCTTTATGCCGTAGTCTTTTGATGATAATATTTTGCGAGTTTATCTTTGTACCGATATTGATATAGATATCTCTCCCTCTTTTAAGCGGACGCTATTTCAAAATTTTATATTGGGAATGTAGTGTTCCTGCTCCCAAAGTTTTGGGATTAGGCAGGATTAAGCGAAGTGGAAATCTAAAACTTTGGAATTGTGTCCAAGATCTCTGTTAGTGAAGCTCTTTTCTTGGAATGTAGAGCAACGAAATGTAGGGAAATGTGCTGAATGGCTTGTTAACTTTTAAATTAAGTACCTAACTCGGCATCATCTTTTTTTAATGCTTCACATGTATTATCTAGCAAAGTTTCTAACTCCTCCCATAAAAACTTACGTAGAGTTGGAATTTCATTTTCATTTAAATGCTTTTGAATAGCTAGATGCAATTGGTACAAACATTCATAATCATTAGGATAGAACATCTTAACATTAGTATGCTTATACCTTTCTTTAATTTCGTTTCTAAATAATGTTAAAAACTGATTTGTATTTTTATTTAAAGCTTGAAATAAGACCTGACCGTCTAAATAAGCTATGAAATCTTTGTTGAATTTTTTATCTTTAAAAAGCTCGTTTAGTTTTTCGTATTCCTCCTTTGCAAGTACTTCAATAAGTTGATTACTTTCCTCTTTCACTAACTCTTTATCAAGTGCTGTATGAAGTTCTATTATCTTATCCCTTATAGGCTGTACAATTGGATTGCTTACTTCAAAATGAATCATATTATCGTAAAACCTACGGTCTATTTCATTTTTTTTTGAAGCAATTTGAATACCTGTGAATAGCTTTTCTTCTATTTCATCATTAGTATAGTGTATTAAACCTTTTTCTGCAAAGAAATGATAGAAGCCAGATAATTGCTCATAAGAATACATACTGTAAGCACCTTCTTCTAAATACTTTAATACGTCTGTGGTATAGGTTGCAAACTCATCGTCTGTAAATTTCCTAAAATTGTAACTCATAAGATTGCTAAAAGCATCTTGTTCCTTTGTCGGTTGTTCTGGTTTTCTTTTTTCTAATTCTTCAGAAAGCTTCTCCGTATTCAAATAACCAGATAAGACGTAAGTATAAACACTCTCGTAAAAATGATACTCTTCTAATCTGTTACTTACATATTTTAGATAAAATATTTCGGCATAAGTTTTTTCCTTTTCAGGCTCTTCCTTCTTACCTAAAATATTGCCTCTTAATCTATCCGATTGTACTTCTTGATACCAGAAATATGTTGTATTACCAAGTGCTTTATAATTTTGAGATTCATTAGATTTTAAAAAACCTCGTTTAAATTCGATTGAAAGGATAGCTGTTAAAAACAGTAATTCCTTTTTTAGCTCATCTTCAATTTCACTAGTGTGCTTGAATACATTTTTAAGACTATCTAAAAAAAATGAAATAATCCTTATGTTATCTTCTTTCTGCTCATCAAATATTCGGAATATGTAGTTTTCGTTCTTTTTCAAAAACGATAAAAAAGCTTTATCGTTTTCATACTTATTAAAAAGTTGTGGAATTACACTTTTAAGTTCTGGCTTATAATTTAAGACTCGTCCTATGACTTTTTCTTTAATGCTGTAGTAATTCGTTTTTTGATTTTCATCTGTTTCAAAAATCTTGTCCTCATCAGCTAGAATTAAACATTTAAGGTTTTTGTGTTCTACAAAACCATTTATAAAACCTAGCAATTCTTTCATTGGTATTCTACAGCGTTCTAAATCATCGAAACAGATAAATTTCTTTGAGAAATCAAAATTATCTACACCAATACCTTGAAACAAATCAGATGGGTCAACCTTTATAAAAGCTTTACTAGCCGATTTTATAAGATTACCACTAATTGTTGCTAATGCTTTTAATGTTTTGTTTTGTGCTTTATCAAAATACGGAATAAGCTTAAAGAAAAGTTGTTTTTGTAACGCATCTATGGTTTTTATTCCATTAAGAGATATGTAGATGGTATTAAGATTCTTTTTTTGAATTAATGGTAATAATGTGTCTTTCCAGAAAAATGTTTTACCTGTTCCCCAACCACCATTTAGAAGTAAGGCATATTGGGTGTTTTGCGTTTCTATATACTCTACAACTATTGAAGCTATATTTTCGGAATTCATTTAAAAAAGATATTAGCTCTACAAGTTAAACAATAGTATAAGATTAATTTATAAAAATTAATCTTATACTATTTATAGCTTTAATTCTTTTAATCAACCCATTTCATGCGCTGTAATCTAACCGCATTCAATATTGCTAA
>CALHVB010000141.1 GCA_938039345.1 uncultured Sediminicola sp. | reverse complement strand
TTATAGTATTTTAAAATACTATTTCATTTTCTGCAACCAATTCTTAACATTAACTGCATTGTCTATAATACTTTTTAAATCACTTATAGCTACACGTTCTTGCTCCATAGAATCTCTATGGCGTATAGTAACTGTTTTATCTTCTAATGTTTGGTGATCTACGGTAATACAAAAAGGAGTTCCTAAAGCATCTTGCCTCCTGTAACGGCGACCTACAGCATCCTTTTCATCATAAGTAACTTTAAAATCCCATTTTAAATCGTCTATAATTTCTTTTGCTAAATCTGGCAATCCATCTTTTTTAACTAATGGAAAAACAGCAGCTTTTGTAGGCGCTAGTACTGCTGGTAATTTAAGCACCGTTCTTGTACTACCATTTTCTAGCTCTTCATCTACTAAAGAATTAGAAAAAACTGCTAAGAACATACGATCCACCCCAATAGATGTTTCTAAAACATAAGGCACATAACTTTCATTTATTTCATGATCAAAATACTGTATTTTTTTACCCGAATATTCCTCATGACTACTTAAATCAAAGTCTGTTCTAGAGTGGATTCCTTCTAACTCTTTAAATCCGAACGGGAATTTAAACTCTATATCAGCTGCAGCATCTGCATAATGTGCTAATTTATCATGATCATGAAAACGGTAATTTTCAGCTCCCATTCCAAGCGAGTTATGCCATTTCATTCTTGTTTCTTTCCAAGTGTCGTACCACTCTTTTTGAGAACCAGGGCGAATAAAGAATTGCATTTCCATTTGTTCAAACTCGCGCTGACGGAAAATAAATTGTCTGGCCACAATCTCATTCCTAAATGCTTTTCCTATTTGTGCTATTCCAAAAGGTATTTTCATACGCCCTGTTTTCTGAACGTTTAAAAAATTTACAAATATACCTTGCGCTGTTTCTGGTCTTAAATACAAATCCATAGCACTATCTGCCGAAGCGCCTAATTTTGTTCCAAACATTAAGTTAAACTGCTTAACATCTGTCCAGTTTTTAGAACCCGATACAGGGCAAACAATCTCTAACTCTTCAATTAAAGCCTTAACATCGGCTAAATCTTCTGCTTCTAAAGACTTACCCATACGGCTTAATATCGCTGTTATTTTTTCCTTATTTGCAACTACTCTTGGGTTTGTTGCTATAAATTGCTCTTTATCAAAAGCATCTCCAAAACGTTTTGCCGCTTTAGTTACTTCTTTCTCTATTTTAGCTTCAATTTTAGCAACATAATCTTCTATAAGAACATCTGCTCTATATCTTTTTTTAGAATCTTTATTGTCTATAAGAGGATCATTAAAAGCATCTACGTGGCCCGATGCTTTCCATATGGTTGGGTGCATAAATATTGCAGAATCTATACCAACAATATTATCATTCATTTGTACCATTGCTTTCCACCAATACTCTTTTATGTTGTTTTTTAACTCAACACCATTCTGAGCATAATCGTAAACTGCACTTAAGCCATCATATATTTCACTAGATTGAAACACATATCCATACTCTTTTGCGTGCGATATTACCTTCTTAAACTTATCTTCTTGTTTTGCCATGTGGCAAAAATAGAATTTTAGCCTAAAACGGAGTAATTTATTTTAGTAGAAATTCGGTACTAATGAGTAATTTTTCTTCTTCGAACACATTAAGTGTATATGTTCCCTCGTTTAATGAACCTTCTGGCACAGAAATATAATCACATACATTAAACTCGTGCTCTATAAATATAAGCACTACTCTTTTACTGTAAGTATTACCATTAACACTAATAGTATTTGTTTTATCTTCTATTACCTTTTTATTAGGATCTAAAAATTGCAAATAAAGAATACGCTCTTCTTGCTTTTTAGATGTGCTACCTACAATGGTAACACAACCCCTAAGCTTAGATATTGCCGAAGCTTTATTTGTTCTAATAGGTCTTCCTGCTCCACGTATTCTAAAACCTGTAGCCTCTATTCCGTTAAGTTTTAAATATTCTTTTATCTTAGGTTTACTAACTTTTTGTCTTTCTAATAAGGCACCTGTTTCTTCTTTAATACGCTTACTTCCTTGTAATCCTTTTATCTTTTTCTTTGTTGCCTCATATTTGTTAGAAAGAACAGAATTGTTATACTTTAAGAAATTATTTTTTAGCTTTAAACTATCGTGCTTAGCTTCTAACTTTCGTAATTCTTCTTTATATTCTGATAATTTTGCAACTGTAAAACTTAACTTCCCTACAGAATCTAATAATTTTTGCACTTCGTATCTAGAATCCTGAAGCTCTATTTCATTTACCTCATCCAAAGCCGCCAAACGATCTACTTCTGTTCGTAATAAGGTAAGATCTTTAACTAATAAGGCTTTTTCTTCTTCTAAATAAATAATTTGATTTTGAGACTGGGCATAACTAAAATAAAACGCAATAAGCAAGCCTATAATAACAGCTACCAATGCCGCTAGGATTATCTTATAGTTAAATTTAGTATCTTGAGCTTCCATCTATTTAGTAAGTAGGTCTATTTAATAACTTGGTTTTATCAGATTTGTTGTACTCTAAGCTACCAAATATACTAAATGATATTAACACAATCCTAGTACCTAGGGGCTGTTTTGGATGTAATACCTTTTTATACAGAGGTGAACGATTATTATGCACCGTTTGTCGAAATCAGTTACCACTCACCGAGTATAATTTTATTAAAAACAACCCTGTTGACCGTGTTTTTTATGGTAAAATAGACGTAAAAAAAGCGAGTTCCTTTCTTTTTTACACAAAAAACAGCATTGTAATGAATCTTATTCATCAATTAAAATATAAAAACAGAGAAGAAATAGGTGTGCTTTTGGGAGATTGGTATGGACAATTATTAAAAGAAGAAAATATACTTACAGATATAGATTATATTATACCTGTTCCATTACACAAAAACAAATTAAAAAAAAGAGGTTATAACCAAGTAACTTTATTTGGAAAACAATTAGCACATCATTTAAATACCACTTTTTTAGACAATTGCTTAATTAAAACCAAAGACAATAAAACACAAACGAAAAAAGGAAGACTTAACAGATGGCTAAGCACAAAAGAAGTTTTTACAATAACAAACCAAGAAATCATAAAAAACAAAACAATATTGCTTGTAGATGATATTATAACTACTGGCGCTACCATGGAAGCCTGCGCAAATGTGTTAAAAGAAACAAAAAATATCTATATTACTTCTATGGCAGTAGTGCCATAACTTCGCAATTCTGTAAATTAGTCGTTTCTTTGCTAAATAGACTTTTTATACCATGATTCAACGTATTTTAGGCTCCTTATTTTTGGTTTTAATAATTACTGCTCTAACGCAATGTGCAAGAAGAGGTAACCCTAGTGGTGGAGAAAAAGACATTATCCCTCCTGTACTTATGAAATCTGTACCTGAGAATTTATCTACTAATTTTAATGCTAAAAAAATACGTCTTTATTTTGATGAGTATATAAAATTAAAAGATGTACAAGAACAACTTATTGTTTCTCCTCCATTACAATATGCACCTTTAATTACCCCACAAGGAACAGCTAGCAAATACATAGAAATTACCATAAAAGATACTCTAAAAGATAATACTACCTATACCTTTAATTTTGGACAAAGCATTGTTGATAATAATGAAGGAAACCCTAATAGTTTTTTAACCTATGTTTTTTCTACAGGTAGCTATATAGATTCTCTTGAAGTGTCTGGTGTAGTAATAGACGGTTTTAATAGAGAAGCTGATGAATTTATAAGTGTAATGCTTTATGAGATTGATAGTACTTACACAGATTCTACTATTTATAAAAGACCTCCAAACTATATTACTAACACACTTGATAGTACTACTATTTTTAGTCTTAAAAACTTAAAAGCCGGAAAATATAGAATGTTTGCTATAAAAGACGAAAGTAAAAATAACATATTTGACCAAAATCTAGATAAAATAGGGTTTACAACAGATACTATTACTTTACCAACAGACTCTATTTACTTACTAACTATGTTTAAGGAAATTCCAGACTATAGTATTTCTGTTCCTAATTTTGCAGCAAAAAATAAAATTATTTTTGGTTATCAGGGGGTTGGTGATAATATTAAAATAGAGCCTATAACACAATTACCAGATACCGTACGAACAATTATTACCAAAGAACCGAAAAAGGACACCCTTAATTATTGGTTTACTCCTTTTGAGATGGATTCTATTATATTTAAAATCACCAACGATTACGAAAAAACAATAGATACCTTCACCGTTAAAAGTCGTAAAAAAGTTGAAACAGATTCTCTTAGACTTGTACCCAACCAAAACGGAGTTTTAAGTTTTACAGAGCCTCTTTTTATTAGTGCTAACACACCTATTGTAGCTATTGATTCTTCTAAAATTAAATTAATAAATAAAGATTCTATTCCTGTAGCTTTTAATATGATATTGGATAGTGTGGAAAATAGGGTAAATCTAAATTTTGAAGTATTACCAAACGAAGAATATGCGATGGATATATTTCCTGGTGCAGTGCAAGATTTTTTTAATACAGAAAACGATTCTATTATTTTTAACCTTTCTACTAAGAGTTATGCAGATTTTGGTAATCTTACACTAAATATAAACGGTAATGTTAGCTACCCTATGATTGTGCAACTAACCACAGAAAAAGGAGAAGTTAAAAGTGAAGTATATACCACCAAAGCAGAACCTATAATATTCAACTATATTAATCCAACGAGTTATCGTGTTCGTGTAATTTTTGACGAAAATAAAAATGGAAAATGGGATACTGGTAACTACATTAAAAACCTACAGCCAGAAAAGGTAAGTCATTACCCTAAACTTATAGAAGTACGTGCCAATTGGGAATTAGATGAAACTTTTACTATAGTAAATTAAAAGCATCTTTGTCTTCTAAAAATCGAAACCTATTTCGGGTTTCATTAATATGCTTTTTTTCTAGTGTAGCGTATACTATTGTTTCTTCTTTAGAAAAAACCAATTGTTCTCCTAAACTAGTATATACTGCCGAGTGGCCTGGATATTCATACTTATTATAATCTATCCCCACTCTATTTACTCCTACTACATAAGCCATATTCTCAATGGCTCTTGCTTTTAACAATGTATCCCAAGCAAGCACCCTAGCTTTAGGCCAATTAGCTACATACAATAAAACATCGTAATCTTGGGTATTTCTTGCCCAAACAGGAAAACGTAAATCGTAACATATTAAAGGGCATATTTTAAACCCTTTATAATCTACTACTAACTTTTTTTGTCCTTTCTTATATACTTTATCCTCTCCGGCTAATGTAAACGTATGTCGCTTATCATAAAAAGAATAAGTTCCATTAGGCTGCACAAAAAATAACCTATTGCTATAAACATTATTATCATTAAAAGAAATGCTTCCTGCAATGGCTGCTTGTTTTTCTTTTGCCATTAACAACATCCAATCTAATGTTTTTTGCCCTTCTTCTACTGCAATATTTTCTGGAGTCATGGTAAACCCTGTAGTAAACATTTCTGGAAGAATAATAAGGTCTACCTTAGCAGTTATCTCTTTTATCTTTTCTGAAAAATGCATCCTATTTGCTACTGGGTTTTCCCAGACCAAATTGGTTTGTACTAATGCTATTTCTAATTGCTGACTCATTTTATAAATGCAATACTCTTTTCTATTACTTCTTGTAAATGATTAGGTAATGTTGTTTGCTCCCAAGGATGCTTTCCTCCAAAAACATGATTTGCATTGGGTATTATAACAAACTCACTATTAGGATTCCAACTATGAATATTTTTTCCTTCTTGCATAGCAACAGATGTATCATTATCGCCATGAATAATACAATGAGGCACTTTTAAATTACTCGCAGCATTCTTAATATTTAATCTAGCTTCGTTTGCTTTAAAATTCTCGTAAAACTGATAAAAATGGGGCATTTTTTGTTTTGTTCTCCCATTAACTATATACTTTACACCATCTTTTTTCCACTGCTTAATCTCATCTTCAGCACCAAATCTAGAAGCATAAT
Organism: uncultured Sediminicola sp.; assembly: GCA_938039345.1. The sequence continues at coordinate 3,041 of CALHVB010000141.1, read as the reverse complement.
CGCTTACTCCTGCCCAAGATATTACATTAGCAATACGCTTATCTTCATAAGCTTTTAAAGTAACTATTCCGCCACCTCTAGAGTGTCCTATTAAGGTTATTTTATTGGTATTAACGTTTTTACTGTAGTTAAATTCAGAACTTATAAGCCAATCTATGACCATTTCTAAATCGTCTAACTCTTTTATATAATTATTGTTACCAAAAGCTTCCATATCAGGAAAATCTATAGGTTGCTCTACCGTACCTCCGTTATGTGAAAAATTAAACTTTACAAAACAAAAGCCAGCATTTGCAAAAGCCTCAGCCGCTAAATCCCAACAACCCCAATCTTTAAAACCTTTATAACCATGACAAAAAATTACGATTGGTAAATTTTTAATACTATCATTTACAAAAACATCTACTAATATTGGTTTATTATGTTTTCCCTGTAGGATTATATTTTTATTATTATTTAAAGACATAAAAAATTATCAATCTAAAATTTACTATCTATTTTTCCCTAAAAGCACTTATACTCTTTCCAACAAACCAATTAGTGCAGGTGTTCCTTGCATTTTAGCATGATCTAATGCCGTGTGTCCTCTTGCATCCTTGGCTGTTGTATCTGCCCCACTTTTTAATAATAATTTAGCTATATCTTGCCTATTAAAGGTAGCAGCATAAATTAAACCAGTTGCCCCCATGGCATTAGCTTCGTTTACATTTGCTCCTTTTTCTATTAGTTTTTGTGCTACTGATGTAAAACCTTTAAAACAAACTCCCATAAGCGCTGTATTGCCAGAAGAATCTTTATCGTCTATTATAGCTCCGTTTTCCAATAAAAAGTCTACAATTTCTTCTTGTTCATAATACGTGGCTAAAATTAAAGGTGTAGAACCTCTTTGGTCCTTACTATTTACCCATTTTGGATTGGTTTCTAATATTACTTTAACTTCACTTAAACTTCCTATACGTATTGCCGTAAAAAAATTATCTATTCCTTTTTCCATAGTAGTATAAATGTATAAAAAAATGCCACATCATTATATAAAGATGTGGCAGTAATTATTGTTATTTTTTATTATCTAAACCAAATCAAAACGGTCTAAATTCATAACTTTAGTCCATGCGGCAACAAAATCGTTTACAAATTTTTCTTTAGCATCATCGGCAGCATATACTTCTGCTATTGCTCTTAATTCGGTATTAGAACCAAATATTAAATCGGCACGTGTTCCTGTAAACTTAACTGCCCCTGTTTTTCTATCACTACCTTTAAATATACTATCATTATCCGATGTTGATTTCCATGTATAGGTAAAGTCTAAAATAGTAGCAAAGAAATCGTTTGTAAGGCTTCCTTTTTGCGCTGTAAAAACTCCATAGTTAGAACCATTATAATTTGCTCCTAAGACTCTTAAACCACCTACTAAAACTGTCATTTCAGGAACTGTAAGTGTTAATAAATTAGCACGGTCTACCAATAAATCTTCCTCTGCTAATTTTATACTGCTCTTTTTATAATTTCTAAAACCATCTGCTAATGGTTCTAAATGATTAAATGATGCTACATCTGTTTGTTCTTGAGTGGCATCTCCTCTTCCTCCATTAAAAGGAACCGTAATTTTATATCCTGCATTGCTAGCTGCTTGTTCTACTCCTAAAGAACCCCCTAAAACAATTAAATCTGCTATAGAAATAGTACCACTAAATTCTTTTTGAATAGCTTCATAAGCTTGTAAAACCTTAGCCAATTGTTTTGGATTATTTACTTCCCAGTTTTTTTGTGGCTCTAAACGAATACGAGCTCCATTTGCACCGCCACGCATATCTGAACCACGGAATGTGGCTGCTGATGCCCAAGCTGTTGTTACCAATTCTGATATTGATAAGCCAGAAGCAGTAATTAATTTTTTTAATGAAGTTATATCTGCATCTGTTAAAGTATAATTTACTTTTGGAATTGGATCTTGCCACAATAATGCTTCTTGTGGTACTTCTTTCCCTAAATAACGAGAAATAGGCCCCATATCTCGGTGCGTTAATTTATACCAAGCACTTGCAAAAGCTGCATCTAATTCTTTTGGGTTTTCCTGAAAATATTTTGCTATTTTTAAATAATCGGGGTCTATTTTTAGCGCCATATCGGCATCTGTCATCATTAATGCTTGTTTTTTTGATGCATCTCCCGCTCTTGGCGCCATCCTTGCTTTTGACGCTGCTATTGGTGTCCATTGACTTGCTCCTGCCGGACTTTTTGTTAATTCCCAATCGTAGCCTAATAATACATCAAAATAATCATGATCCCATTGGGTTGGGTTTGGTGTCCAAGCACCTTCAATACCACTAGTAATAGTATCATCTAAAACCCCTGTTCCAAAGCTATTTTTCCAACCCGTACTCATTTCTTCAATAGCTGCTCCTGCTGGTTCTGCGCCAACAAATTTATTAGGGTCTGCAGCTCCATGGGCTTTTCCAAACGTATGTCCGCCTGCAGTAAGTGCAACCGTTTCTTTATCATCCATTGCCATACGCCCAAATGTTTCTTTCATGAGCTTTGCCGTTTCTAATGGGTTAGATGTTCCGTTTGGCCCTTCTGGATTTACATAAATAAGTCCCATATGTGCCGCTCCTAAATGCCCTTCTAAATCACCATCTTTAAAACGTTCATCATTCCCTAGCCATTCTGTCTCGGAACCCCAATGCACATCTTGTTCTGGCTCCCAAGCATCTACACGACCACCAGCAAAACCTGCTGTTTTAAAACCCATGGATTCTAAAGCACAATTCCCTGCTAAAATCATTAAATCTGCCCAAGAAATTTTCTTTCCATATTTCTTTTTTATAGGCCACAACAATAAACGGGCTTTATCTAAATTGCCATTATCTGGACAACTATTTAAAGGAGCAAAACGTTGGTTACCAGTATTAGCGCCACCACGACCATCGCCAACACGGTATGTACCTGCACTATGCCATGCCATACGAATCATGAATGGGCCATAATGACCATAGTCTGCTGGCCACCAATCTTGAGAAGTCGTCAATACTTCTACT
>CALHVB010000140.1 GCA_938039345.1 uncultured Sediminicola sp. | reverse complement strand
TTTTCATGAGATTTAAATTAATTTTTTAAACATTACATAATGTTCACCAACATCTAGTACTTCAAAAACGTTGCCAATTTTATTATAGTCTAATTTTTTATAAAATTCTACTGCTTTTATTCTAGCATTCATCCATAGAATAGATTTGTTGTTTTCTTTTGCTATTTTTTCGGCATATTTTATAAGTTCTTTGCCGTATCCTTTTTTTTGATGTTCCTTTAATACCGCCATTCCTCTTAATTGTACCGCATTATTAAGTTTATGTGTTTTGTTGTTGTGCTCTAATACAGTAGCAATGGCGACTAACTTATTAGCTATAAAACCGCCTATATGATAAGTGGTTTCTAAATCATCACCTTTAAAAATACAAGAAGACAAAGGTTTTCCTTGTCTAAGAACACTATGCCTTACTGGGTAAGTACTTTTGGTCTCTATTAGTTTTATGACTAGTTTTTTCAATTAAAATAATTTTATAATTGAAAATAAGCATTTTATATTAATTTTTATTACTAATGATTTATATATAAATAACCTTGATGCGTAAGATTTATATCTGATAAATCTATAATATAAAAATATACGCCAGCTGGTAAGTTTTTCTTTTTTACATACACACTTTTTGTGTTAGCTGTACCAGAAAAAGAATTTTTATAGTTGTCTTCTTCATAAACTAATCTTCCCCATCTGTTAAATATTTGCAATTTGTTATTTGGAGATAAGGTTACAGCATCTATAACAAAAGTTTCATTGACACCATCTCCATTAGGTGTTATAATTACATTATCGAATTCAACATTTTCTTTACTTAAACTACCACCAAAAGTAATTACGGTATAGTCGTTTGGAATAAAAGTGTCTGAAGTAATACTACCCGATGAAAAATCCCCAAAGAAATTTGTGTTTCCTAAATCTTCCCATATATTGTCTTGCGTATTCCAACCTACAACTCTAAGGTTACTTAATGCATCTATAAAAGAGTTTAATTTACTATCGTTATCCCATGTTAAGGTTACTTTAGATGTTGTTGCTGCATCTAAATTCCAAAATTCATATTCACTAATAGATAAAAGAATATCTGTTCGCATATCTGTGTTAAAACTAGTGTTGAATGTTGTTGGTGTGTTTGGGTCTTCAAAAAAATAAGCGCTTTTAGCATTTGCATTAATAATATCAGAGCTTATTTCTAATGGTCTTAGTTTGTTATTAATTCCTATTGGAAATGTAAACTCTTGTTTATTAGTAATAGCGGCATAACCATCTACTTTTGTATCATCAGAATCACCATTGTAAAAAGCGTTATTAATATAATTTAAATTAATATCAATAAGGTTTCTCGGGGTATTTACATTACCAAGTATAAAATTACTATTGTTAGTAATACCAACAGCTACATCTAAAAATAGATCATTAGGAACTACAATTTCTAAATCTTCAAAAACAGGAGAGAAAGCTCCAGATATAGTTGCGGTATTATTATTGTAAAAACCAGCTAAACCTCTGTTGTCATCAAAAATACCATCGTTTATTAAATTACTAAAAAAACCTACTTGCGCATTTTCATGCATTTTTAAATTTCCATAGTTATGCAATGTTTCTTGAGCATTTGAGCCTAAACTAAATAATATTAGTAAAATATATATGTTTTTCATGATCATTTTATTTGTTGCCAATTAGCACCATCACTTTGTATCCATAAGATAGTTTGTCTTGGTACTGTTGTTTCATTACTATTTTGTTCATCCTTGTAGGTGCTTATATTAATGCTATTACCACGAGAATTTTTAATTATATAAACTCTTCCCATACATGTACTAGCATCTGGTAAGTTTATATTATGATTTCCATTAACTATAATTGTATAGTGGTCTTCAGTAAGTGTCATATTTTGTGATGAGCTTGTTATAGAAGTAGCAAAAGATCCATTTACTTGTAAGGTAGAATTAGCGATGTTAAACCCTGCAGAAGAATCATCGTAATCGTTATCAATAACAACACGTTGAGGATTTATATTAATGCCAAATCTTGTTTTGGCATTCTGGCTATTATTACTTCCTTGTACTCTAAAAAATTCAGTATGAAAACTTCCTGACCTATAATCATAACGTTTAAAGATAATAGGTTCGGCTCCATCATCCCCAATGGTAAATTCTAATTTACCATCATTAGATGGACCAGCTGAACCAATTTCAAACAAGTCAGTCCTTCCTGCACTGCCTTTTAATCTAAAACTACCATTCGCAGTAGTAAAAAACATGGGTTTGTAAAAAGCAGCCCCTGAGGCAGAAAATTGCAATGCAGAAGTAGCCCCATCACCATTAATATATACTAATGGTTGATTGCCATTAGTATAATCAATAAAATTTTGTGTTAAACCTAGTGTTTGTCTTAATCCAAATTGTAATAACGGTAAATTATTGGATCTAATTTCCATTTTAATATTATCAATAGTACCCAAAAACGTAGTATTAGGGTTAATGCCACTATTGCCAAATATATCCCAACTTTTAGATGAGTTAGATGTGTTTAGCTTATTCCACGAGCTGCCATTATAATCATACACAGCTTTTTCTGTAGTATTATAAACAAGAGATCCAATAGAAGGATCAGTTATAGTCAACATTTCGGTTGTTGTTGCATTTGTTAAATTTAGTAGTAATCTGCCATCTATTTGTCCCATTACATTAGTAATGAGAAGTATATTTAAAATAAGAATAATACCAATTTGTTTCATAAATTCCAGAATTTAATTTGATTCTCTTCAATTTCTGAATAATTAGTAGCTGAAATATCAGTATTGTACATAATCATTTCACTAATTTTAATGGTCGAATGCCGGGAAGGAGTATCGGTACCATTTGCATATAAAATACCAAAATTATTGTTAATAGTACATCTACCTGTAGTATGGTTTCCTGTAAATTTTAAAACAGATTTTTGTCTTGCAAACACTGTTGTATTAGTTCGTATAAAGGTGTATTGATTCCATTTATTTACATTTGCTGCGTTATCAAAAGACCGCGGACTGTTACAACATATTCCGGGGTCAAAATACGTGTTGTTATCTCCCCAATTAATATGCGTAGACCATCTATTTCTGCCTCTAAGCACACCAAAAGAATGTTGGTTTCTTTTAGTTGCAGTAAATATGCCTAGAACTGAGCCATTGGCTCCTGCATTTGTTAATACTTGTATGCTTGTATTTATATCTAAACGTGTTGTACCATTTCCTTGAAAGTAGGGATGTGCTGCATCGGGAAAAAACTGAGGCTGTCTGTTTGCGTCTGGTTGTACCGCATTTCTGTTAAGACCACTTTGATCATACCAAGTAACAAGATGAACATTGGAAGCTCCTCGCCATGTATTAATAGCCGCAACATCTACAATATCGTTATCTCCCCATTTAAAATCCATTTCTACATTATCGCTGGCTCTGCGTAAACGAACTAAAGGACCATCGTAGTTAGATTCTACCACACGCATTGAAAGTGCAAAACTTATATTTTCTAATTTTTCGTCTAGTATATGCGAAGGCTTTATGGTTGGAAAATGGTTGTGCTGTGCTATTTGGCTATAGCATTCTACGCCAGTTAATAAAATCCAAAAGAATATCAATAGCCTTTTCATCTTATTTTTTTAAGTCACCTGTTAAATGAAAAATATCTATGCCAGTAGCTACTAAACCAACTCCTGCATCTTTACCAGCAGTTATAAATCTAGATAGTCTGTTTTTTAATGTAGTTGAATTTTCTACAAAATATACTTTTCCCTCGCCAACTTGGTATACGCTAACATTAAATCCAATAGGTAAGCCACTTGGGACTTCTAATGTTACATCGGTGCTACTATCAATTTTTAAAATATTGCCATTATCTTCAGCTGTTAATGTATAGCTGGCTGTTTTTGTAGTAACTGTTGGTAATGCATTTGTAGTATCTACTTTTTCCCAAATGCTTCCATTATATTGATAAACAGCTCCTTCTGTTCTGTTGTATACTATAGAACCAGTGCTAGGTGATGTAATGTTTGTTAAATCATCTGAAGATACATTGGTTAACTCTAATAATAAGCGTCCGTCTATCTGTGCAGAAGCCATGGAGCAAAACATTCCTAAAGCTAATATGTATATTATTTTATTCATTTTTTATCTATATGCTTCATATATTACTAAAATTCCATCAGTAAAATTGTCTACGTTAATTGTAAATCCGTCTGTGTTAAAACTAGTGACAGTGGCTGTTGTTAAACCTAAATTATCTCCGTTTTGGTTTGAATATCTTAGACCAATGCTATGTGAACTAGATGCATATCTAGAGATATCATTAATTGATGTTCCGTTACCACCATTGTATATTACTTGTTCGGTAATGCTTGTAGCACCATCTTTTCTAGCAAAGCCTTTCATAGAACCAAAAGCATTTACCACTGTGTTTGTATTGTTGCCAACACCATTGTCAGCATTTAAATTTGCTACTTCCACGTTGGCATATGCTGTAAATGTTACAGCACTAGGTTCAAAAGGAAGATCCTCTATGTCTATACTGCCCGTAGCTGTTATTTGGAAAGAGCCAGGGTATACACTAGAAATAGGGGGTAGGGTAATAGTATTACC
>CALHVB010000139.1 GCA_938039345.1 uncultured Sediminicola sp. | reverse complement strand
ATTGTAGAAGCAACACTTACTTTAGATAAATTAGCTAAAATATTACGTGCTAAGCGTATGAAAGAAGGAGCTATATCTTTTGATAAAATAGAGGTTAGATTTAATTTAAATGAAAATAACGAACCACAAGGAGTTTATTTTAAAGAAAGTAAAGATGCTAATAAACTTATAGAAGAGTTTATGTTATTGGCTAATAGAAAAGTAGCTGAGTTTATTGGAAAACAAAAAAAGCCATTTGTATATAGAGTTCATGATGAACCCAATGAGGAAAAATTAATTGCTTTAAATGGTATTGTTTCTCGTTTTGGTCATAAATTAAACTTTAATAGTAAGCAAACAATTAGCGATTCTTTAAACAAACTTTTAAGTGATGTTAAAGGTAAAAAAGAACAAAATTTAGTAGATACTTTAGCTATACGTAGTATGAGTAAGGCTATATATACATTAGAAAATGTTGGACATTATGGTTTAGCATTTGAGTACTATACGCATTTTACATCGCCAATAAGACGTTATCCTGATGTAATGGTACATAGATTACTTCAACATTATTTAGATGAAGGAAAAGCCGTTAAAGAAGATATTTATGAAGAAAAGTGTAAACACTCTTCTAGTATGGAAGCTTTAGCTGCACAAGCAGAAAGAGACTCTATAAAATACATGCAAATTAAATTTATGGAAGATCATAAAGACGAAGAATTTGTAGGCGTAATTTCTGGAGTAACAGAATGGGGTATTTATGTAGAAATTGAAGAAAACAAATGTGAAGGAATGGTTCGCATAAGAGATATTAAAGATGATTATTATACGTTTGATGAAAAAGAATATGCCATTATTGGTGAGAAATCTAAGAATACTTATCAATTAGGTGATAAAGTCGTAGTAATGGTTAAAAGTACAGATTTAACAAAAAGACATTTAGATTTTTCATTGTTACACAAGGTAGAATAAAATATTTTTTAGAATAAAATTTGTAACATATAAATTTGATACATTTTAAATATAAAAAAATGAAAAAAATTATATTTTTTATAGCATTTTGTAGCTTTCAATTTATACAATCTCAAGAAGAAAAAATTACTCAGGAGCTTACTAAATTTAATGTAATTAAAGGATTCGATGGATTATCTATTAATCTTATTAAATCTGATGTTAATAAAGCAATAATTTATGGTAAAAACACCCAAAAAGTTGCTATAGTTAACAAAGATGGAATTCTTAAGTTAAGAATGGAATTAGATAAAATATTTAGTGGTTATAAAACTTTTATAGATTTATATTATACAGAAGATTTATTAGTTGTAGATGTAAATGAAGATGCTAGAATTTCATCTAAAGAAATTATAATACAAGATATTATAGAATTAAAAGCACAAGAAGGTGGAGAGTTAGACTTAATAGCACAAGTAGAACAGTTATTAATAAAATCTATTACTGGTGGTGTTATTACTACTAACGGATTTTCTAATAACCAAGATGTTATAGTAAATACTGGTGGTAAATATAATGGTGAAGCTTTTAAGACTAAGTTTTCAACGATAAGTGTTAATTCTGGTTCAAAAGCAGCAGTTTATGCCACTAATTATGTAAAAGCAACTGCTAAAGCAGGTGGTACTATTGAAGTACATGGTAATCCTTCAAAAATAGATGAAAGAACCATTTTTGGTGGAAAAGTAATTAAAAAGTAATTACTGCATGTTAGAAGATATTCAAGCAGCAATTCCGTTAGGTTTTTTCTTAAGTTTTATGATTGGCCCTGTTTTCTTTGTTTTACTTGAAACTAGTGCTACAAAAGGATTTAGAGCAGCTTTAAGTTTTGATTTTGGAGTTATTATAGCTGATATTTTTTTTATAACTATAGCTTATTTTAGTAGCTATCAATTATTAGAAAACTTAAGTAACCAGCCAGGTTTATATGTCTTTGGGGGTGTTATTCTTTTAATATACGGACTCACTTCTATTATTAAGAAAGATAAAAATAAAGAAAACCTTAATGTAAAAATGACTAAAAGTGGTTATGTTAGTTTATTTATTAAGGGCTTTCTTTTAAATTTTATAAATATTGGTGTATTGGTTTTTTGGCTAGGAATTATAATTATAGTTGGTCCTAGTTTAGAAAACGAGCCTAATAGAATTTGGGTATTTTTTGCAACTATGATTTGCTCTTATTTTGTAACAGATATAGTAAAAATTTTATTAGCTAAACAGTTAAGAAAAAAGCTTACAAATAAACGTATTTATCTGTTAAAGAAGTTATTAGGTGTTATTTTAATAATTTGTGGAATTGTACTTATCACTAAAGGTTTTTTACCAAAAGATCAGTTAAATATAGAAAAAGGTATAGATATAATTAGGGAACAAAAAAATAAATAAAAAGCCTTTAAATTATATTTAAAGGCTTTTTATTTATAGCTGATTCTTTATAAAGAATCTATTTCTTATAATTATCATTTAGTATTTTTAATACAGCTTCTGTAACTTCATCTTTTTCATTTCCAAAAAGAACGCTACCATTTTCTCCTCCACTTAAAATATAAGAGTATCCATTAGTTTCCCCATATTTTCTTATTTCTTCTTTAACATCACTAATAATACTATCTATTTCTGTTTGGCTAGCTAATTGTAATTGTTGTTCTTCTTGCTGTATTTGTTGACCAATAAATTGACCTTTCTGTTGCAATACTTGATATTCTTGTTGAGCCTTTTTTTGAGGCATAGATTGAGCTTTTGCCTGAAAAGCTGATGCTTCTATTTGAAAAGCTTGAGAAATACTATCTCTTTTTTTAGTTAAAGCTTCAGCCTTTTTCTTAAATTTTGCTTCAACATCAATCTTAGCTTGGTAATCATTTAATATTTCTTCATTGTCTACATAACCAATTTTATTTTGTTGACAGGCTACAGCTCCTAAAAGAACTAATGACAATATTATTTTTTTCATGGTGTTAATTTTTAAGTTGCGCTAAAATAACAAAGCTTTTGAAAAACTATACTAATTAAATTATAAAATGCCTTTTTTATTCAATATTGATATTTAGATTATTTCTAAATAAAAATAAAATTTATGAAGAAAAATATCATGTGTTAATATAAATAGAAAATAATTATAATTAATTATATAAATTATAGATAAATCTTATTAAAAAGCAGTGATTTAAATACTTTTTAAGAAGTTTTTATTAAATTTACCATTATGTGTATATTCAAAAGCACAAAATACCCTTAGACAAGCTTAAAATAAGTTTTTAAGTGTTTTTAATGATATATAAGAGCGAAGAATACTCTTTAGTCCTAATTGCTTTCATATTTGATAATAAACCAATAAAAAATGCCTTTATAATATTTTGTTCACCAGTTTTATATTTTTCTGATAATAACGAAACATAGAAAGAATCAAATAACATTGGTTTTGTTTTTATAACCTTCATGTTTTCTAAAGCAAATAATTTTTCAATAGAGAATTTTGAAAAATGCCATAAATGTCTTGGTACATCATAGGCTGCCCAAAACCTTTTATAATATTGAGCATCGTAAGATTTAAAATTAGGTACAGCAATTATTAATGTACCATCTTTTTTTAGTAATGATTTAAGTTTACGAATTTTTATCTCTAAATCTGGCAAATGTTCTAGTACATGCCAAAGGGTAATTATATCATATTCCTTATTTGGTAAAGAATCTAAATTTGAAAATAGCCGTAAGCCCTTTTCTGTAGCTAGTTTTTTTGCTTTACTATTTGGTTCTACACCATTAACATTCCAATTATTTTTTTTTGCAGTAATTAAAAAATCACCTGTACCTGCACCTACATCTAGTAAACTTTTATTTTCATTTGAATACTTAGTTATTAGCTTAACTTTTTTATTTAAACTATAAGTTTTTACTGCTTGATATATTTTGTCTATAAAAGTCTTTTTAGCATCTGTATGAGAAATGTAATCTTGACTCTCGTAATATAGACTTAAATTATCTGGTACGGGATCAGTAACTAACATATCCAAATCTAAATTGTGTTTTAATTTAAATTCTTCTTTTGTAACCGTAAAATCTTTAGTTTGTAAATATAACTTCATTGTAATTATGAGTAGACAAATATTCTTTCTTTAAATCACGAAGATACTTTAAAACTTGAGTACGTGAAAGAGAATCATCCGATAGACAATCTTTTTCTATATCATTATATACTTCTATTGCAATATACCAATTACCATTTCTTACCATTTCAGGATCTGAAATATCTTCATTATCCGTATTTCCAATAGCTGCATTAAACAAAGCACTACTTATAGTTGGAAGTAAATTTATTGTTTTATTAGGTATTTCTGTTTCATAAAATGATAAGAAATATTGTTGACCATTAATATTAAACGGAACATCATCATAAACATTAGTATCATCTAAATTAAATTTAGTGTTTATATAATCGTAAAAATGATTAGCTTCCTTAGGGTCTTCAAAAATAAACATTTGCCTTCTTGGTAAACTTTTTTTAAAATTTTTACCTTTTGTTATTTCATAGTCATTTATATTAGGAGCTATTCTTATCGGTATGCAAGACTCCATTATCAAAATTAGTGACATTACAAGTAATATTCTTTTCATAGTAGACTATTTTCTTATTTAAATTCTATAGTCCATCAAAAACTAAACCTAAGTATATTCCTACCTAATATTTAACACATTTTTATAAAAATAACTAATGTTCCACGTGGAACATTTATAGTACATTTTTAGTTTCTTTCATTTCTAATAAAAGTATTATTAAAATTAAAAGGTTCCACGTGGAACCTTTTTTAGTAATTTTTTAAGTCTATATTTAGAAATTCAGATAATTTATAAGCTTTTGTTTTTACAACCTCAAGCTTGTTCTTTTTATAAATAGTAAAGTGTTTGTTTCCTTTAAATAATCTAATAACAAATCTTTCTTTTTTTGCTTCATTGCCTAGAGCAGCAACAGACCCCCAATTGGTTTCTTGTTTATATTGGGCAGAGAATATAGTTATATAGTTAGGAAATTTAATTTCTAAATTTAATTTTATAATACTAAATCCAAATACTTTAATGTGTTTTTTGTTTTTGTAATCTTTTTTAATTTCATAAGAGATAGAATATGATAATAGTAATAAACCAATTAAAAACATAGTTGTTGTTTGGTTTAATTTGTTGGCGTTTGTTATTAAATTAATTAAGGATAGTATAAGTAGAGCTATTCCAAGAATTTTAACTGTAAGTGGTTTTTCTTGTTTAAAAAATAATGACTTCATACATACTTTTTTTAAAAATTTAATTTTGTTCTATATTTTTTGCTTCTTAAAAGTATTAATTTATTTCTTCTACAGAGGTTTTAATTTTTAGTAAAGCATTAGTAGTGTTTAATAAACGAAAGATAGAATAGGAGAGAGGTAAAATAGTTTAGTGTTTATGTTTCATTATTATCTAGCTGCAATAGTTGCTTAAATAATATAATACTATTTTAAGCATGTAATTATTTAAACAAAAAAAGCCCGCCTAATATTGGCGAGCTTTTAAAACTTAAATTGTATGTAGATTTTTATCTTCCTAAGAAAACTAAAAGTACACTAATATCACTTGGAGTTACACCACTAATTCTAGATGCTTGCGAAATAGTTACAGGTTGTATTTTGCTTAATTTTTCCCTTGCTTCATAAGACAAAGATTTAAGCTTAGTATAGTCAAAATTTGCTGGTATTTTTACATTTTCTAATCTGTGTAATTTATCAGCATTTAATTTTTCCTTAGCAATGTAACCTGCATATTTAACTTGTACTTCTGTTTGCTCTAGTTCTTCTCTTCCTATTTCGTTTTCTTTTACAAAATTAGAAACAGATTCTAATTGTAACATATGGTCCATAGTTACATTAGGTCTAGAAAATAATTTAAACATTTTCCCAGATTGATTTACCGTAGAAGATGATACAGACTCTAATATTGGATTTATTTCTGAAGGCTTTACACTTGTTTCTTTAAAGAATTTTACAAAGTTGTTAGACTTAGCTAACTTGTCTTCCATTCTTTTAAGTCTACTTTCTTTGGCCAAACCTATTTCATAACCTTTAGGAGTTAATCTTAAATCGGCATTATCTTGTCTTAACAAAGTTCTATATTCTGCTCTAGAAGTAAACATTCTATAAGGCTCTTCTGTTCCTTTTGTAATTAAGTCATCAATTAATACACCAATATAAGCTTCGTCTCTTGTTAAGATAAAAGGTTCTTTTTCTTGTACTTTTAAATGAGCATTTATACCAGCCATTATTCCTTGCGATGCTGCTTCCTCGTAACCTGTAGTTCCGTTTATTTGCCCAGCAAAAAATAAATTATCCACTAATTTAGTTTCTAAAGTATGTTTTAATTGCGTTGGCGGAAAGTAATCGTACTCTATAGCATAACCAGGTCTAAAGAATTTTACATTTTCAAAACCAACTACAGATTTTAAAGCTTTGTATTGTACATCTTCTGGTAATGATGTAGAAAATCCATTTACATAAACTTCTACTGTTTTCCATCCCTCTGGTTCTACAAATAATTGGTGACTATCTTTATCTGCAAATCTGTTTATTTTATCTTCTATAGATGGGCAATAACGTGGTCCTAAACTTTTAATTCTACCGTTAAACATTGGAGACCTATCAAAACCTTCTCGCAATAAATCGTGAACCAATGCACTTGTATGAGACATATGGCAATCTATTTGCGTAGTTAAAAATGGAGTATCTGTATACGAGAATTTTTCTGGTCTTGCATCTCCAGGTTGCGGTATCATTTTAGAATAATCTAAAGAACGCCCATCTACTCTTGGTGGTGTTCCTGTTTTCATTCTACCACTTTCAAAACCTAAATTTACTAACTGTTCTGTTATTCCTGTTGCAGCAGATTCTCCTGCTCTACCACCACCAAATTGTTTTTCTCCAATATGTATTAATCCGTTTAAAAAGGTACCATTAGTTAAAACAACAGATTTACTTTTTATTTTAATACCTAGAGAAGATTGTACCCCAACTACTTTATTGTTTTCTATTAATAAACCAGAAATCATTTCTTGGTAAAAATCTACATTAGGAGTATTTTCTAATGCTAAACGCCATTCTTCTGCAAAGCGCATTCTATCGCTTTGTGCTCTGGGGCTCCACATTGCTGGACCTTTAGATTTGTTTAGCATTTTAAATTGTATAGCAGATTTGTCTGTTATAATTCCGCTATAACCACCAAGGGCATCTATTTCTCTTACTATTTGCCCTTTGGCAATTCCTCCCATTGCTGGGTTGCAAGACATTTGTCCAATGGTTTGTAGGTTCATAGTAACTAATAAAGTTTTAGAACCCATATTGGCTGCTGCTGCTGCTGCTTCTGCACCAGCGTGCCCAGCTCCAACAACAATTACATCATACTCTTTATCAAACATAATTTCTATTCGCGTTCCACGTGGAACAATTCTATCATTTGGTTTTCTTTCTCTCTCATTAATGCAGCATCATCTGCACTTTTGTCTTTATAACCTATTAAATGAAGCACACCGTGAGACATAACTCTAATAAGTTCTTGCTCAAAACTAACATTAAATTCTATTGCGTTTTCTTTTATTCTATCTATAGAAATAAAAATATCGCCAGAAATTGTTGCAGCTTCAGTATAATCAAAAGTTATAATATCTGTGTAAGTATCGTGATCTAAATACTCCTTGTTTATTTTTAATAAGTACTCATCATCGCAAAAAATATAGGATAAAGTACCAAGAATACTTTTTTCTTTTTTTAATATCCTATGAATCCAATCGGAATAGTAGACTTCATTGTCTATATTAAAATCCGTTTCATAATTATAATCAATCATCACTTTTAAAATAAGACTTTACCTTTTCTTGGTAAATTTGCCGCAAAGGTAGTGCTTGTCTGTTTAAAATTTCTACTTCGTTACGATAATTATCTAATAATGAGGGTTTGGTAGTAATTGGATTTGCAAATTCATTTTTATTTGTAGTTCCTTCTCGCTCAGACTTTTTGCCTTGTTTTAATGCCGCATTTTCTAGTTTTAATAATTGGTGCTCAATATTATTAGCCTTAGTAATGGTTCTTTGTGTAATTCCGTTCTCTATTAAATCGTTTTCAAAATCTTCCATTTGGCGCATTAATTTTTTAGCTAATTGTGCGTCTTTAGTATTAATGAAATCTTTTAATTGTTGTTCTAACTGTTTACGTATAGCTTGTTGCTCTTTATAAATTTCATAGATTTCTTCTAATTCTGCTTCTCCTTGTCCATTGCCAGAACCTCCATTACCATTTTCTCCTGTGCTTCCTTTTCCTTTGCCACTTCCTTTTTCTCCGTTTCCTTTACCATTATTTCCGTTTTTTCCTTGGTTTCCATTTTCTCCTTTTTGGCCTTCACCATTTTTACCACCAGCTTTTCCTTGTCCTTTCTTTCCTCCAGCTTTTCCTTCTCCTTCTTTGCCACCTGGTTTGCCGGCTCCTTTTTGCCCTTGATTGCCCATTTTTTTACTAAGTTCTCCTTGTCCCTTAATAATATCTGGTAATTGAAAACCTTCTCCACTTTGTCCTTCACCAGAACCAGATTGCATACTTTGTTGCATATTACTTAAAATATCTGCTAAGAAATCTGCTAAATTATTAGAAGCAGTAAGTACATATTGCTGGTTAGATACACCTTTGTAAACC
>CALHVB010000138.1 GCA_938039345.1 uncultured Sediminicola sp. | reverse complement strand
TTGTTATTAAAGAGAAAAAGTAAGCTAGGTTTATTTGTAGAGTTTACTATGAAACATCTATTTTTTTACAGACCAATACAATATAATTATGGTCTAAATCTTTAGTGAAAAACAAGTAACTATCTCCACCGTCTTTAATTTTGAAGGTTTTACGAATTTTTGCTACACTATCTGGGAAGTTACGTGTGGTTATATTTGCTTTTTTTATACCCAGTTTTTGTATCGTTTTTTTATGATAAGCTAAACATTGTTGTATTTTAAATATTCTACCAGGAAAATCTTGTAATTCTTCTGAAGTATATAAATGAGAGTGTTCGTGTAATTTACTTAGCTTGTAGCTGTTTCCAACACTTTTAAAGGCACCAGCTTTTAAAACAGCTGCATTTGGTTCGTATAAATAACCGAGAGGTTTAGTGTAATTTGGAATGCTTTCTTTTTCATTATTTAGTGTAAAAAAATAAGTTTCAGCCTTTGTTTTACGATAATTTATTGTTTTTATAGTAATGGTACCAGTATACTCTTTTTCTAGTACCCATAGCAGTTCTTTAACATCGTTTTTAACTGCTACCACATGTATTTCTTTTACAAATTTTAATTCTTTAATACCTATAGAAAAATCTAAAAGCGGAGAGGTTTTAATTAGTATATTGTTAGTTTTTGTAAATAATAAAGGCAAATGTTCGGGAGCATTTGGTATACAATCGGATAGTAAAAATACCTTTCCTTTTACATCGTTTCTACGAGAGGGGTCAATATATACCCAATCAACTATTTTAGGTCTGTGTTTTAGGATATTGAGTCCACTTTCAGGAAAACATTCAATATTATTA
This sequence comes from uncultured Sediminicola sp., assembly GCA_938039345.1. Next base: position 1,774 of record CALHVB010000138.1, on the reverse strand, counting down.
ACCTTTAAAATTGAAAAATTATGAGCAGCAATTTTAGATAAACCTTCATTAATTTCGCAATGTGTAACCTTTGTTATTTTTTTAGAAAAGTAATAAGAATCAATTCCAAATCCGCCAGTAATATCTATTAATGAGCCACCTTCTACAATACTTGCCTTATATGTTGCTGTTATTTCCGATGATGTTTGCTCTATGTTTAGTTTATTAGGGTAGTATATATCAATTGTATTATACCATGTGGAGAGCTTTTCTTTACACTTTTTCTTAGCTTCAATCTGTGCTACAAGTTCTTTAGTGCTTACGCCTTCAAAAGTTACTTTTTTTAATAGTAGAGCCACAACATCTGTTTGTAAGTTGTTCGCTATAAAATTTTGAACATCAGTCTGTAATATATTTTTATTCAAAACTAAACTATATGTTTTTAGTCAAAGACTTTACAATCTTATTGTCTGATAAAAATTCTTTTAATATTACTTTTATAGCAGTGTAGCCCGGAACGGCTATAATCATACCTGTTACTCCAAAAAGCAATCCTCCAATAATAATAACCAAGAAAATTTCTAAAGGGTGAGATTTTACACTATTAGAAAATATAAGTGGTTGTGATAAGAAATTATCTACTAACTGCCCAATAACAAAACCTATCATTACATATATGGTTTTGGGTACTATAACTTCGCTAAAATCGTAGCCCAAGTTACTTGTCATGGTTAAAATAATCATAAGTGCACCACCTATCAAAGGACCTACGTAAGGTATTAGGTTTAATAAAGCACATAAAAATGCGATTACAACTGAGTTTTGTACACTAAAAATAGAAAGTACTATGGTGTATATAATAAAGAGTATTAATACCTGAAAAACAAGCCCTATAAAATACCTAGAAAGCAAGTTTTTAATGGTTTCCATAGATTTTTTAAGTCTACTTTCTTTACCGCTAGGAACAAAAATAAGAACTCCATCTTCGAACAATTTACTATCTTTTAAAAAGAAAAAAGTAATAAACAAAACGGAAAATAAACCAATACTTAAGCTCCCTAAAACACCTACAAGAGAGTTTAAAAAATCAGGAATAAATCCAAAATTAATTTTAGAGAAAACTTTAGAATTTTTAAGGTTTTGCTCTAGTTCTATGGCTGTTATTCCAAAATATTCTGTTATTTGCTGATAAAGATTTTCTACGTTTCCTTGTAAGGCATCAATATTTAAAAGGGATAAGTTTTGACCTTGTTGTATTAGTAAGGGTATAAATAAGGCAATAATCCCAACTATAATACCTCCTAAAAGTAGCATGGTAGCTAATACAGCTAATATGTTAGGAAATTTTAATTTTCGTCTTAAGAATAAAACCAAAGGTCTGCCAATTAAGGCTATTACGGCAGCAATGGCTAAATAGGCTAATACCGATTGTATGGTGTATAAAAAATAGAGCAAAACTAATATACCAACAAGAATTCCTACTGCTCTTAAAATACCGTTTGAAATTGTGTTAGAAGTCACTCTTATAAATTTATAAAGCTAAGCTAATGATTTAGAGCGAAAATGAGAAATTAGATTTCTAGGATTTGTAATTTACAATAACTGTTTTGTTATTTCGTATAAAGCAATATTAGTTGCCTGTACCACATTCATACTACTATTATTTCCAAACATATCTATATGTATAATATCATTGGATAATTCTAAAATATTTTCCGCAACGCCAAAGTTTTCATCGCCAATAACTAACGCTATGGGTTTATCTGTTGAAAATTTAAAGTCATGAATAGCTTTG
>CALHVB010000137.1 GCA_938039345.1 uncultured Sediminicola sp. | reverse complement strand
TGTTTTTATAGGCTTTTAGTACAAATGGAATAAATGCCCAAAACGCATAGAGCTCCCACATGTGTCCAAAATATCCGAAAGCAGCTTTTTTAAACTCATTAATTTTAAATAGACGGATACCCGCTTGTAATTGTAGTTTTTTGCTTTTTTGTCTGTACGGCCCATTAGGAATTAAAAAATAAATTAGTGCGCCTCCTAGTATGGCTAAAAGAGATGTGGTTTTTATAACAATAGTATAGTTTCCATAGTTTAGTCCTTTGATAAAATGGGGGAGAGCTGTTCCTAAAACTAGAGCCCCAACTAAAAAACCTAAAGCTTTTCCTAGTCCTTTTTTATAATAATCGGCAGCAATTTTCATTCCTACTGGGTATATGCCTGCCAAAAAGAATCCTGTTGCAAAACGAGCTAATAATAATGTAGTTAAGGAAGCATTACTTTTTAATACAACTAAATTACAAATACTACCTAATAAAGCAGATATCATAAACACCACTGAGGGCTTATATCTATCTGCAATCATAAGCATAGCAAATACTAATGTTCCAAAAATAAATCCTAATTGAACAGAAGAAAGCAAATAACCAACACTATCACTTGTATTTAACGATAAAGGCATATCACTAATAACAGCATTACCAGCAAACCATAAAGATGTACAGAAAAACTGTGCAATAATTATGGTTGGCAAAATGTATATTTTTGGTTTTTCACCCATTAATCAGTAAAAATTTTTAATAGCTCTCTTACTTTTTTTGTGTTTTCTACAAAGTATTTAGCACTTGTTTTCTGTATGCCCACTTTTACCGTTACGGTAGTTTCTGGAAGTTCTTGGAACATAAACTCATCGGTCCAATCATCTCCAATAGCAAATACAAAATCGTAATTATCTTCTCCTAGCATGCGAACTGATGCTCTTCCTTTATTTACATTACTACTTTTAACTTCCATTACCTTATTACCATCTAAAACACTAATACTATCATTGCTTGTTAAACTGGTAAGTACGGTATTAAGTTCTGTAGCCCTCTTTTGTCCAAAATCTGGATCTGTATTTCTGTAATGCCATGCTAAGGAGTAATTTTTCTTTTCAATAAAACTCCCTGGTGTTCTATCTACAAAGGATTCTAATACGGGAAGTATTTTCTCCATCCAATCATTCTTTACCTTTTCTAAAAGGCTAAATTCTCCTCCGTTTCTAGAAATCCAAACCCCATGCTCAGTAATCATATTATATTTTTTGTGCAAGAACCATTTAGAAAATGTTTGCTTATCTCTACCACTTATTAAAAACATTGTAGTATTTTTTTGATGGTGAATTTTATCTAATAAATCATATAATTCTTCATCAGGAGAAGCCTTTTGTGGGTCATTTTTAAAATCGGCTAGTGTACCGTCATAATCTAAGAAAATAAGTCGTTTTTTAGATTTGTCAAGGTTCTTTGTAATCTCTTTAATAATATCGTCATTAATTTTTCTAGAAACTACTTCTTGGTTATTTTCTACTTGGTTATGTAAAGCCTGCATAAATTCTTGTGCCCAAACTTCTACATTATATCTAGATAACCTGTTTTGTAAAAACATGTTACGAGCTTTCTGCTCTTTTAATGGCATATTTATAGCCATTTTTAAAGTTTCTGCCTGTTGTTCAAAATTATTTGGGTTAATTAACAAAGCTTCATTCATTTCGTAGGCAGAACCTGCCATTTCGCTTAATATAAGTACCCCTGTTTTATCTGTTCTCGTTGCTATATATTCTTTAGCCACTAAATTCATTCCATCTCTTAAAGGTGTTAACCAGGCAATATCACTAGAGGTATATAGATCTATTAAGTTTTTAAATGGTAGTGATCTATAAAAATACCAAATGGGTGTCCAATTTATCGTAGAAAATTCTCCATTAATACGCCCTACAAGTTCATCAATTTCTTTTTTTAACAGCTGATATTGTGGTACATTAGATCTAGAAGGAACGGCTAAAATTATTAACCTTACTTTCTCTTTGTATTCAGGAAACTTAGTTAAGAAATATTCGAAAGCATTTAAGCGTTTGGCAATCCCTTTAGTATAATCTAGTCTGTCTATAGATAATATTAATTTACTATCAGGGTCAGATTTTTTGTGTTCATCAATTTTTTTCTGAAAATCTGTACGATCATTAATTGCCAATGCATTGTGTTTCTTTGCTGCTTCATGGAACTTATTATAATCTATTCCCATAGGAAAGGAATCTACTTTAATAACTCTATGCTCTAAATGTATATCGTTAAAACTAACTTCTAAAGACAATAACCTCCTAACAGAACTTAAAAAGTGTCTTTCATAATCATAAGTATGAAAACCTATTAAATCTGCACCTAAAACTCCTCTTAGCATCTCTTCTCTCCATGGTAAGGTTCTAAATATTTCATACGAAGGAAATGGAATATGCAAAAAGAAACCTATAGCTATATTTGGGTGCTTATCTTTGACCATTTGTGGTACTAGCATTAACTGGTAATCGTGTATCCATATAGTATCATCCTCATTAGCCTTTTCTATAATTGCATCGGCAAATTTTTGATTAACGGCTTTATACGTATTCCAATTATCCAATTCAAACTCAGAATATTCTAAAAAGTAGTGAAACAAAGGCCAAATAGTTCTATTACTAAAACCATAATAAAAACCTTCTTCTTCATGAGCTGTTAAATTTACCTTTGAACAATTATGTTCTGCTAAGGCAGCATCAATTTTCGGAGCAATTCCTTCTGGGATTTCTTCATCTGTTAAACCACTCCAACCAATCCATAAACTATCACTACCAGAATGCACAGATTTCATTCCTGTTGCTAAACCTCCAACACTTGGTATAGCCGTAATATCATTATTATGAATTTGTAATTGTACAGGTAGTCTATTTGAGATTATGATAGTTTTGCCCATTAAATGCTTTTTTTTGATTTGGTTCGTATTAATTTTTCCTAAATTTCGATAAAATAAGGAGTAAAACCAATTATATACGAAGATTTAAATACCGATTTATTATATGGATAATTTAGACTATGGAATTATAGGAAATTGTAGGAGTGCTGCATTAATTTCTAAAACAGGATCAATAGATTGGTGTTGTTTACCAGAATTTGATTCGTCTTCTGTATTTGCTAAGATTTTAGATGATAAAATAGGAGGAAACTTTAGCATTTTAGTAGAAGATAGTTATTATATAAAACAGCAATACGAACCTAAAACTGCTATTCTTGTAACAACTTATACGTCTGGGGAACATTGTTTTGAGTTACACGATTTTATGCCTAGATATTATAAGAACTTAGACGACTATCATGCTCCACCAGAAATTATTAGATATATAAAACACATTTCTGGAACACCTAAATTTAAAGTTGCTTATGACCCAAAACTAGAATATGCACAAGGAAAAACAACATCGTATATAAAACCAGACTTTATAGCAAGTCTTACACACGAGGTTAAGTTTGATACTATTTTCTTGTATACCTCTTTTGATAAAGAAAAAGTATTAAACGGAGAAGAAATTTCGCTTTCTGAAAATGGATATTTTCTTTTGGGGTATAACGAAAAAATATTTGTACCAACTACAGAGAAAATACATTTAGAGTTAGAAAGAACTAAATTATACTGGCTAAATTGGGTAGAGCGTACGGCAACCTACAAACGATTTAACGAACAAATTATACGTAGTGCCATAACACTTAAATTGTTAAGTTATAATAAAACAGGAGCTGTATTAGCAGCAGCAACAACCTCTTTACCAGAGACTATAGGTGAAGTACGTAATTGGGATTACCGTTTTTGTTGGATCAGAGATGCTTCTATGGTTATAAAAGTGGTTTCAGAATTAGGACATAAAAATGTAGCTAAACGTTATTTACAGTTTATCATAGATCTTATTCCTGATAAGGATGAGAAGCTACAAATTATGTATGGTATTAATAAAGAAAAGAAATTAACAGAAGAGACTTTAGAGCATTTAAGTGGTTATAAAGGGTCTAAACCTGTACGTATTGGTAACGCTGCTTACAAGCAAAAACAGAATGATATCTATGGTATTCTTATGGATGTTATCTACGAGCAACTAATGAAATTTAGTAATGATATTGATAATGGCGAAGAATTATGGACCATTACTAAAGGTATTGTTTGGATTGTAGAAAAACATTGGAAAGAAGCGGATAAAGGTATTTGGGAATTTAGAACCGAAGATCGTCATTTTACTTTCTCTAAAGTTTTATGTTGGGTTGCCATAGATAGAGCTATAAAAGTAGCCGAAATTTTAGGTAAAAAACACAAAATTGACAAATGGAAACCTATAGAAGAAGAAATACGTAAAGATATTCATGATAATGCTTGGAATGATGAAAAACAAGCCTTTACACAATCATACGATTCTCCATACTTAGATGCTTCTGTATTGCTAATGGAGTCTTATGGTTTTATTGATGCCAAAGACCCAAAGTTTGTTGGTACCGTTAAAGCCATTGAAAAAGAATTAAGTAACGATGGATTATTGTACCGTTATAAGAATGAAGATGATTTTGGGTTGCCTTCATCATCATTTACTATATGTACTTTTTGGTTTATTAATAGTCTGTTTAAAATAGGGGAAGAGGAAAAAGCTATAAAGCATTTTGAACAATTATTAACTTATAGTAATCATTTAGGTTTGTTCAGTGAAGATATTGATTTTAAAACTAAAAGACTATTAGGTAACTTCCCACAGGCATATTCTCATTTAGCATTAATAGAATGTGCAATTAATTTTTCTAATAAAGCAAATGATGAGGCTATATTAGAGTCTATGCGATAAATTAGTATAATATCTTATAAAAGAAAAGAGGTCATCTATAGTTAGATGACCTCTTTATTTATATTATAAATATATTTTTAGTTTACTATAAAACTACTTACTTGTGATGTTGTTTTATTTCCAGATTTATCTATAGTTACAACATTCCAATAATAAGTGCCAGATGTTAAGTCTCCAGTAGAAATCTCTGCATCTGTTGTACTATTAAGAAGGGTAGTAGGTGGGTTTTGTGCTCCAAAATATACTTCATAGGTTTCTATATCTTCTGTTCCGTCTACATCTAAGCCTTGCCATTCTAAGTTTGTACTCGTTGTAGCAATTGTACTTTCATTACTAGGAGCTAAAAGTTTAGCTGGGAAAGGAGCGTAATTTTGTACTCCTTGTGAGGCATTATATAATCTCCACTCGTCGCTAGTAGCTGTTTCATCTGTTTTATCAGATTTAGATATTACTTTCCAAGAATATGGATTATTCTGCTTTAATGTAATTTTTACTTTTACGGAGTTAGAAGCTATTGTTGTTTCATTATCAGTGTTTAAATCTTTTAAAACCACATCATAAGAAGTAGTATTTTCAGAAGCATTCCATTCAAATTCTACTTCACTCTCTGTATCAGAAATAAATACCCCTGTAGTACAGATTTCATCTTTTAAAGGAAATACCAAAACCGAAGCTTCTGGTGCTTTTGCTTCTTCTGGTGGAACAGGAGTTGTATCTCCGTCGTCTTTGCTACCTCCGCAACTTATAACAAATAAAGAAACACATAGTATTGTATATAAATATATTGTTTTTTTCATCGTATTATTTTTTAATCAAGTTTACCATTTTAGTTTTACCATCATACTTGTATTTAGCTATATACATTCCTGTTGGTAGGTTAGATATGTTTATTGAAATAGGAGAAGTATTGCTGCTATTAAAGCTACTACTGTATACTAGCTGTCCTGAAAGGTTATAAATACTAATATCAATATTTTTAGATGCTAGGTTTGTTTCAATATTTAAAAGACTATCAATAGGATTGGGGTACACTTTAAAATTATCTTTACTAATAAAAATCTTTTGTTCATGAACTCCTTGGCAGTCTTTATCTGTTTTTATTACTAATTTATTTTCTCCATCTTGTAAATTTAGGGTAATGTTATTTTGATTGGTAACGGTTACAATATCGTTTAATTCTATTCTAAAAAGAGAACCGCC
>CALHVB010000136.1 GCA_938039345.1 uncultured Sediminicola sp. | reverse complement strand
CCTTTTTGTAATTTCTTTTAAATCTTTAGATCTACTATGAACTACAGTAACTGTTGCATCACCAGCTTTACGCTTTTGACTCATTAAAATACTCATAGGTCTACCAACAATATGGCTTCTTCCTAAAACAACTACGTTTTTACCAGATGTTTCTACCTGATACCTTTCTAATAACTCCATAATACCATAGGGTGTTGCTGGTAAAAAGGTAGGTAAATCTAAAGCCATTTTACCTACATTAGTAGGATGAAAACCATCTACATCTTTATCGGTATCTATAGCCATTAAAACTTTTTGCTCATCTATTTGATCAGGCAAAGGCAACTGAACTATAAATCCATCGATATCATCATTAGTATTTAGTTCGTTTATTTTTTCTAACAATTCTTCTTCTGAAGTATATTCTGGTAACTCAATTAACGTAGAATTAAATCCTATTTTTTCGCAAGCTTTTACTTTTGCATTTACATAGGTCATACTTGCGCCATCACTCCCAACTAGTACAGCTGCTAAATGTGGTACTTTTTCTTTACGCTCTTTCATTTTTACTACCTCAGCAGTAATTTCTTCTTTTATTTGATTCGATATTTTTTTACCGTCTAATAACTCCATTGTCTATTATCGTGAGTTTATATTTAATATTTATTTAATGGCTGATAACTTAACGCATACCATTCATGGCACCCATCATCTGCATCATTTTTTTACCACCACCGCCTTGCATCATCTTCATCATTTTACTCATTTGATTAAATTGCTTTAGTAACTGGTTTACTTCTTGTATAGTACGTCCGCTACCTTTAGCTATTCTCTTTTTTCTACTGGCATTTAATTTAGCTGGTGTAGATCTTTCTAATGGTGTCATAGAATGTATAATTGCCTCTATATGCTTAAAGGCATCATCATCTATATCTAGACCTTTCATTGCCTTCCCTGCACCAGGAATCATCCCCATTAAATCCTTCATACTACCCATTTTCTTAATCTGCTGAATCTGACTTAAAAAGTCATCAAAACCAAACTTATTCTTGGCAATCTTCTTTTGAATTTTACGAGCTTCTTCCTCATCGAACTGCTCTTGAGCACGTTCTACTAAAGAAACAACATCTCCCATTCCTAAGATACGATCTGCCATACGTGTTGGGTAAAACACGTCTATAGCATCCATTTTCTCTCCTGTACCAATAAATTTAATTGGTTTATTTACTACAGATTTAATAGATATTGCTGCACCACCACGAGTATCACCGTCTAACTTGGTTAAAATTACTCCATCAAAATTTAAAATATCGTTAAATGCTTTTGCTGTATTTACAGCATCTTGCCCTGTCATGGCATCTACAACAAACAATGTTTCTTGTGGTTGTATTGCTTTATGAACGTTAGATATTTCGTTCATCATTTCTTCATCTACTGCTAAACGGCCAGCGGTATCTATTATTACCACATTATTTCCGTTTGCCTTAGCATGTTCTATAGCTGCTTTAGAAATAGCTACTGGATCTGTATTTCCTCTATCCGAATATACTTCTACTCCTATTTGCTCGCCTACTACATGCAATTGATCTATTGCCGCAGGACGGTATATATCACAAGCTACCAATAAAGGTTTCTTATTCTTTTTTGTTTTTAAAAAGTTACCTAATTTCCCTGTAAAAGTGGTTTTACCAGAACCTTGTAGTCCTGACATTAATATTATAGATGGGTTTCCAGATAAATTAATACCTTCTACATCTCCTCCCATGAGTTCTACCAACTCATCTTTAACCAACTTCACCATTAACTGCCCTGGTTGCAGGGTTGTTAATACATCTTGACCTAGTGCTTTTTCTTTTACTCTAGCTGTAAATTCTTTGGCTATTTTAAAGTTAACATCGGCATCTAATAAAGCTCTACGTACTTCTTTTAAAGTTTCTGCAACATTAATTTCTGTTATTTGCCCGTGCCCCTTTAAAACGTGGAGTGCTTTATCTAACTTATCACTTAAATTATCAAACATAGTCTTACCTTATTATCAAGAAATGCAAATTTAGTGATTTGAACATTACTATTGAAGAAACACTTTACAAACTAAAAAATAAAGGCTGCTAAATTAAATTTAGCAGCCTTTATTAATTTGTGCAATTAATAATCTTATTGATCAAGACGTTCTAATACCATAATGCTATATGTTTCGTCATCGTTTAAATGTTTTAACTCTATACGATCACCAGTCTCAGATGCTGTAACAAACTTCCAATCATTAGTTATCAATCCTTGAAAAGGTAAATCTCCTGCAAAATTTAAGTATACTTTTAAATTGTAATCAATATCCATAAGTACTCGCCATACACCTACTCCTCCTGGTGTTCCTAAGCTTGTATTAACAATTGTAGTTTGATTATTTAATTCTAGACTTATAGTTTTATCCTCAAATAAATCTGTTTTATCTTCTTCTCCTTTTAAATATGATGCTACAACCCAATCTTTGTCTTTTAATACATTTCTAAGCCCAGAAATTTCAGCATTTGTATCTCCATCATCACATAACCTTTCTAAGATAAGTTCATAATTTGTACCTTCTATATTAAATTGTAAACGTTTATTCCTTAAATCTGACAACAACCACTCAAAACTTACCCCTGGCTCGTCTCCCATGGTAATAGCCATTACTAATTTTCCTTCTTGGTTGGTAGTTATAGCCCATGTTCCATTACTAACCGCATGACCATTAGTTAAAATAACTAAACCATCTGATTTAAATTCAAAGGCTAAACCTAATAAACGGTCTATATTTTCATTATTTAATTTTACTTTTTGGATTATCCACGCACATTCTTTTAAAACTTCTCTTAATGTATCTGGCGAAGAAGTATCTGGTAAATCACATGCCTTTTTCATAACAATTTTATTCCCACCTTCTGCAAATAATTTAATTTTACCTGGCTCTAATTCATAGATAAACCAATCTAGTGTAAAATCTACTAATGTCTCGAACTCTAATTTTAATAGTACTCTAAAATCGCTTACTCTAGTATTCCAAGTTCCTGTAAGCATTTCTCCATTTCTTCCTTTAACTTTTACAACCCCATCTTCTGTAAAATTCATTACATACTCAAAATACTGTTCTCTTTGGCTTTGGTTATCTCTTTGTACATCATAAACTAACCAAGGACACTGTACTAAATAGTTATCTAAACGTTCCTTTGTAAAATCATCATCGTTATGATCATCATCATCATCCTCATCACACATACCTTTAGCTCTTTCAATTGCTGCTGCTAATTCTTCGTTATTATTTACCATAGTTTTAGTACCATCATACAACTCTAATTCTACAGGAAAATCGATACTTACAATATCATTATCATCTAAGCCAGCAAAAAATCTTCTTAATTCTTTATCGCTATTTACAGTTACGTTACCTGTTTGCTCTCTATTAATATCAAAAGTGTATAATTTAATAGGATATACAAAATCTATACACTCAATATCATCGTCGTTACCACCTTCTACACATTCTTCTGCTATTGCACGCAAATCTTCTTTCCCGTTAATTACAATTTCTGTAAAATCTGCAAGGGTTACTGTAATAGGGAAAATAAATTCTAATACATCTATATCATCATCAACAGCATCAAAAAGTTCTTCTATTGTTTTTAAATCTTCGATAGCATCTATAGTTACATCTAAACCTTTTACCGTTACCGTATAAGGAAATTTAACCGCAAAACAACTGGCCCCATCTACTATATTATCAAAAGAACCATCATTAGCAGCGGTATTTGTTACCAGCTTTGCTGTAGTAGAATTTGCTGTAATGGTTTCTTGTTCGTTTGGTTCTGTTACATCTTCGAATTCATCTTGACACGAAGTGAAAGTTAATGCCATCATAAGTAGGCTTGTGCATGCTAAGAATTTAATTAAATGTTTCATAATGATTTGGATTATTTTTAGTTTCTATACCAATGAAACAACTATCTCTAAAAATACCCTACTTATTTTTTTATTTATTTTTAAGATATCTTTGAAAAAAAACAAATAGTGGCATCTAAAAATAATAATTCTGTTTGTGAAGATAAGGTATACAGCCATATCTTTACTACTAATGCAAAAACGATTTTTAATTATATATATTATAAGTTTGGTAATGAAGAAAAGGCTAACGATGCTGTGCAAGAAGCTTTTTTAAAATTATGGAAGAATTGCACTAAAGTAAGTCCCGAAAAAGCAAAATCGTATGTATATACTATTGCCAACAACCTATACTTAAATGTATTAAAAGCGGAAAAAGTACGTCTTAAACATGCCGATAAAACCTTAAAAGTATCTAATGAGTCTCCAGAATTTATATTAGAACATAAAGAATACCAGGACAAATTAGATGCTGCCCTTAATAGTTTACCAGAAAACCAACGCACTACTTTTTTATTAAATAGAATTGATGGAAAAAAATATGCTGAGATTGCCGAAATGGAAGGTGTTAGTATAAAGGCTATTGAAAAACGAATGCATTTAGCTCTAAAATCTCTTAGAGAAAAAATTGATGGTATATAAATTAGCTGGTAGTTGGTAGTTGGTAGTTGGTAGTTGGTAGTTGGTAGTTGGTAGTGAAAATAAAAAAACTAAACTTAAAATCTGCTCTCTAACTTTTTCTAATTTTATAAAATAGAAAAGTAGGGTTTTTAGATTTTAAATTGTTATTCATATATAAAGCATAAGATCATGCAAGAAAATTATTTAGCAAAATGGCTTAACGGTGAGCTTTCTGAAGCTGAGTTGTCGGAATTTAAAAAAACCGATGAATACGCTTCGTATCAGAAAATTATTGAAGCATCTACATTTTTAGAAGCTCCAAAATTTGATACTGAAAAAGCCTTAATAGATATTAAAGTAAAACAACAAAATAATAATAGCGTTAAAGTTGTAAAATTAAGTCCTTTTAAAAAATTAATGAGAGTTGCTGCTGCAATTGCCATTCTTATTACTGGAACTTATTTTTACATGAACTCTTTAAACGAAACTATTACAACACAATATGCTGAACGTACAGAAATTACACTTCCAGATAATTCTGAAGTAGTTTTAAATGCCGATTCTAAAGTTAGTTATAGTATAAAAAATTGGGATACTAAAAGGAACATAGATTTAGATGGTGAAGCTTATTTTAAAGTTGCTAAAGGAAAACGTTTTACAGTAGCTACAGACGCAGGTACTGTTAGTGTTTTAGGAACACAATTTAATGTAACACAAAGAGAAGGCGTTTTTAAAGTTACTTGTTTTGAAGGGCTTGTTAGTGTCCTTTTTAACAACAAAGAAACTAAGTTACCTGCCGGTACATCTTTTTTAGTTGTTAACGGACAAATTAAAGACATTAACGCTCCCAATACATCTGAACCATCATGGATTAACAACGAAAGTTCTTTTAAAAGTATTCCTTTATCTTATGTTTTAAACGAATTAAAAAGACAGTATAATATAACTGTTGAAACTAAAAATATTAACACAGATAAATTATTTACTGGTAGCTTTAGTAACACTAATATAGACTTAGCTTTAAAAAGTATTAGTGTTCCCGCTCAAATAAAATTTAAATTAGAGGGGAATAAAGTACTATTCTATGCTGAAAAGACGCATTAAACATTTTCTTTTTATTGTAGTAATACTTTGCTTAAATATTACTACCACTTTGGGGCAAGATAAAACCTTAGCACCAAAACTTCTTATTACTTATTTGCATGAGTTAGAGTTAGCCTATAATATTAAATTTTCATATGTAGATGAAGATATAAAAGCAATTAAAATACAAGCATCTAATAGCGAAGAATTAAAAGATATCTTAACTAATATTGAAGCCCAAACAAAACTTAAAATAAAAAAAATAGATAGTCGTTATTATTCCTTATTTAAAAGTACCACATTGGATGTATGCGGTACTATTTTAGATAATTTTAAAATACCTCTTAGTAGCGCTAGTATTGAAATTTTAGACACTAAAATTGCTACAACCACCAATATTAATGGAGAATTTTATTTTGAAAATATTCCCAGGCAAGCTGTTATACGTATTAAACACTTAGGGTTTAAAACAAAATTTATTACTGCGGAATACTTAATAAAACAAGACTCTTGCACCTCTATATTATTAAGCCCTTATTACCAACAGTTAGAAGAAATTGTTGTGATACAATTTTTAACTACCGGTTTAACCAAACATAAAGATGCAAGTATACAATTAAACACCAATGACTTTGGTATTTTACCTGGATTAATAGAGCCCGATGTATTACAGACCGTACAAGCACTTCCTGGCATTAAAAGTATAGACGAAACAGTATCAAATATTAATATTAGAGGTGGTACCAACGACCAAAATTTAATTTTATGGGATGGTATTAAAATGTATCAATCTGGTCACTTTTTTGGGTTAATATCTGCCTTTAACCCTTATTTAACCAATAAAGTTACCCTCATTAAAAATGGTACTAGTGCCAAATACGGAGATGGTGTTAGCGGAATAGTTAATATGGAAACAAATAATGAAATTAAAACTAATTTCTTTGGTGGCGGCGGTTTAAATTTAATTGGAGGAGATGTATACGGACAATTACCTATTAGCAAAAAATTGGCTTTTCAGTTTTCAGCACGTCGTTCCATTACTGATTTTTTAGATACTCCTATTTACAATCGATTTTCTGATAGGGTTTTTCAAGATAGTGACATTAATAAAAACAATACCAGCGATTTTAATGTAATACAAAACGAGACCTTTTATTTTTATGATTTTACAGGAAAACTATTGTATAATATAAACCCTAATCATAAACTAAGAGTTAGTTTTATTAACTCTAATAACAATCTAGATTATACCGAATCTGTAGTAGAAAATAATAGAGGTAGTAATAGTAAATTAGACCAAACCAATATATCTGTTGGTGCTAGTTTAGAAAGCAATTGGTCTTCTAAATTATCTACACATATAAACACCTACTCTACGCGTTATAATTTAAATTCTGAAAATATAACCGCAAATACAAATCAAACGCTATTTCAAAAAAACGAAGTTTTAGAAACTGCAATTCAGCTAAACACTAACTATAGTGTTTCTAATACGCTAAACTGGTTAAATGGTTATCATTTTAATGAAGTAGGCATTACCAATACTACTAATGTAAGCCTACCTCCTTTTAAGAGCAATATAAAAGGAGTTATTAGAACTCATGCTTTATATTCCGAAATAAATTATACCTCTAACAACAAAAAATTAAATGCAAAAGCAGGGCTTAGGTTTAATGCTATAGAAAATATAAATAACACATTTAACGACCAGATTTTAGAACCTAGAATTAATCTTAATTACAAACTAGCTAAAAATTTATATGCCGAGCTTCTGGGAGAATATAAAAACCAAACTACCAACCAGATTATAGATTTAAAACAAAACTTTTTAGGTATAGAAAAACGTAGGTGGATATTATCTGATGGTGATTCTTTGCCTATTACAAAAAGTAAACAATTGTCTTTAGGCTTTAACTACAATAAAAAAGATTTATTTATTGGTTTAGAAGGCTTTTATAAAAAAGTAAACGGCATTAGCACTACAACACAAGGTTTTCAGAACCAAGACCATTTTAATGGAGAAATAGGCAGCTATACTGCAAAAGGTATTGAGTTTTTAATTAATAAAAAAACAAAAACATTTAGCACTTGGTTTAGCTACACATATAATATTAACAACTATACTTTTAAAGATATTATACCCAATACTTTTCCTAATAATTTAGATAATAGGCATACCGCTTCTTTCGCTAGCGCATATACTTATAAAAATATAAAATTGAGTTTAGGTATTAATTATAAATCTGGAAGCCCATATACGCAACCGTTAGCAGAAAACCCTATAAATCTAAATAATTTCCCTAACACTATTAATTACCAAGAACCTAATAGTGATAGATTACCACATTATTTTAGAACTGATGCTTCTGCCATCTATAGTTTTACTATTAATCCTAAAATAAAAGCATCTGCTGGTGCTTCAGTTTTAAATTTACTAAGTAGAAAAAACATTTTAAATACCTATTACAGACTAAATACTGACAACGAAATAGAAACTATAGAAAGTGTGTCTTTAGGTATTACTCCTAATTTTAATTTTAGAGTGAGTTTTTAAAACTCCTTTTTACCAAACTCACTCTCTATAAACTTAGAACGGTTTTTAGTTTTATTAAAAGAATACGATAAGTTTAATACAATCATATCTACTTCTAACACATAATTAGTAGTAGTAAAAAACTGATTCGGCACTCTGGTTGTTATGCGTTGTTCATTAGTTCTTAGTAAGCCCATATCTATATTCTGCCATTGTAAAGTTGCCACTAATCTATTATCTAAAAATGTTTTTTTATAGGTAAGATTAGGTAAATAAAATTCTGAATCTTCGCCTTGCGCTGTTTTTCGTTCCGATATATAATTTAAAGTAAATTGTAAAGAAGCTGTCTCTGTAAACGTATAGGTACTATTAGCGTTTATAGAAAATATAGTAGCATTGCTATCTACTCTCCTGCCATTATACTCCCCATCTATAGTATACTTATAGATATTAGCACCTATAAAATTAGACCATTTCTCTGTAGGCTTAAATTGTCCTCCTAATTCTAAACCTAGTACGCGTGCCTGACCTACATTTGAGTATATGCGATCTAAAACTACATTATCAAAACGATTATCTAAAGGATCTATAGGAGCTTCATCATAAATTTGATTTACACGATTTACCAAATTTTCTACATGTCTAAAATAAGATGTTGCAAAAACCGAATTATTAGTGTTAAACTTTTTTGTAATTCCTAATTCAATAACATCTATAAACTCTGGGCGTAAATTTTTATCTCCTTGTTCTAAAGTCTCAGAATGTTCTCTTTCTCTAAATGGGTTTAATTTAAAGGTAGATGGGCGTTCTACACGTTTACTGTAAGCCGCCTTTATTTTTGTACCATCGTTTATAGTATATTGGATAGATGCCGATGGAAATAATTTTTCGTATCTATAATTTAACTGCTCATCAAAAGTGTTGGTTTTATCTCTTAAATCTAAATCTCTGTTCATTATCTCTAAACGTACTCCTGCTGCATAATCCCATTTATCCTTTTTTCCGTTTAACTGAGCATAACCAGCATGTATAATTCTTACCAAATCTATCTCACTAGAAAATTCTGGTACTAATGCAAAATCTTCAGTAGTATTTGTTCTTCTTCCGTAAAAGAAATCTCCTTTATGATCTAAATGTCTATACTGATACCCTGTTTCTATAGTACCAAAAGAAAAAGGCTTCCACACATAATCTAACTGTGCTCTAACACCATTTAACGGGTTATCGTTAGTATTAAACTCATCCTGAATTAAATTACTCGTATTTGGATAATTTAAATTTCTATTTGTAGTTGGTCCGCCCAAAAGTGTATATTCATATAAAAAAGAAGCCGATAATTTAGCATCGTTTTTAAAAGTATGTCCGTAATCAAAACTTCCTAATACAAAATCACCTTTTCTAATCCTTAAGTTTTCATTAAAATAGCTAAGCTCAAATATTTTATTAGTATCATCACCAACTATATTTGCCGAGTTATTATACAATATATCTGCCGTTCTGGCTTTTTCCCTTTTCCCAGCATAAAAACCCAAAGAAAAATCGTTTGTATCATTTGGCGTAAAATCTACTGTAAAACGACCTGAATAATTTTCTTCATCAAAACCACGTTCTCCATCAGACGGAAATCTTGTAATTACATTATCTACAATCGTATAAACATCTCCTTCTCTTCTCCCATTTACATCATTACGCTGATAACTTGCACCAGCAGATATATTCCATGTATCACTACGTAAATTATAAGTTATATCTGCACCATAACGCTGAGCTGCATCTTTATTATCATAATCTTCTACGGACGGAAAACCTCCTTTTACATTAATTTGTGTAAAGGCACCATTTGTAGCTCCTTTTTTGGTAATTATATTTAATATTCCTGCTTTACCCTCTGGGTCATATTTAGCCGAAGGTGCAGTAATTAATTCTACCTTCTCAATAGAATTTGCAGGTAATTGATTCATTAATGTAGCCGCATTTCCTTGTACTGGTTTTCCGTTTATAAGCATTACAAAACCAGATGAGCCACGAACGCTTATTTCTCCCAAACCATTTACAGTTACAGAGGGTAAATTTTTAATTACATCTGTTGCACTACCTCCCTGGCTATTCTGAAAAACTTTAGCATCGTAAACTTGCCTATCTATTTTGTTAATTACAGTAGCTCTTCCTGCTTTTACTACTACCTCATCTAACTCATTTTCTCCTATAGATAAAGCTATAGTGCCTACTATGTAATTTTCTTTTCTATTTTTTATTTCAATAGCTCTTATTGTTTTAGTTTCATATCCTAAAAATGAACTTTCTAAATAATAACTCCCTTTTTTAATAGCTGCTATAGAAAAAACACCATTAGTATTTGTTATTACACCTGCTATTAGTTTACCCTCTACACTATATAAAGCAGCTGTAGCATATTCTAAAGGCTCTTTAGTATCTGCATCGATAATTTTACCAGTAACTTGCCCACAACATAAATTTACACCTAAAAAAAAGACACATAATACTATAAATTGATTTTTCATTATAATAGTTAATTGGTTGATTGATTTGTGTTTATAAAAATAAACTCCTAAGCTTATTTTTATTATTCCACTAAATTAAAGACAACTTATGGTATTTGTGAATAATAAATGTTAAAAGTACATTTATAAATAAAACTACTTATTAAAATCAAAATTTAGCATCCTTTTCATAATAGCATACAACTCTGGAAAATCTCTCTTAAAAATAGCCGGAGTTTCTATATAATTTTCGGCTGCAACGGCAAAAAACTCGTGTATATTAGTTTTTCCATAGGCTCTAAAATAAGTTGTAGTTTCTAACTTATTTAAAAAGTCTTTACTGGTATACATGCGTTTTAATTTTCGTAACCCGTGCATAAAAGACCAACCCTGAAAAGATTGTTTATTTAACACATTAAAACTAATAGCATGCGCAAATTCGTGCACCGCTAAATTTACATTATCGTTAGGTATTTTAAATCCATGAAATAATTGTTCCGCAGAAAACACAACTATTTTTAAAGCAGGGTTGTATTCTCCATAATGGTTTTGCCTGGTAAATACAGAATAATAATATGTTGGATATATAATAATACGTTTTATGGATAACACCATAAAATCTCGCATTCCCATAGTTAACATGGCAACAGTAGCACTTAATAACAATTTAATATCATCTTGCTTTTCTACATCTTCATGAAAAACAATTTTCTTACGGCTTCTAAACCGTAGGAGTCTTTTTTTAAATTTCTTCTTATTAGTATCAGATAATTTTCCGTAGAAAGGCAAATTAACACTAATTAATGTCTCTTCCTCTTTAGTTAACGCTGGCAACTTTTTAAACGGATTTAAAAAAAATAAATCTAGCGCATAATAAATTATGTATCCTAAAAAAAAGACTATAAAAAAAAGTGCTGCTAATGCAAATACTTGTTCGGTTGTAATCATTAACCAAACATAATAAAAGTAAATTACTATTACATGCGTTCTGGCACCTGTATCCCTAATAATTTAAAAGCAGATGCTATTACCTCTCCTACTTTTTTGGCTAATTGAATTCTAAAAGCTTTCTTTTGCTCATCTGTTTCTGGTAAAATAGGCACATTTTGATAAAAAGAATTAAACTCTTTTACCAAATCATAAGTATAATTTGCAATAATTGCCGGACTATAATTAGCTGCTGCTAATTGTATGGTTTCTGGAAAAAGCTGTAGTTGTTTTAACAACTCTTTTTCTTTTTCGTGTAATGCTATAGTAGTATTAATAGCTCCTAAAACTATACCTGTATCATTTGATTTACGAACAATAGATTGTATTCTTGCATAGGTATACTGAATAAAAGGTCCTGTATTACCTTGAAAATCTACCGATTCTTCTGGGTTAAAAAGAATACGCTTTTTAGGGTCTACTTTTAAAATATAATATTTTAAAGCCCCCATACCTATTACCTTGTATAACTCTTGCTTTTCGGTATCCGAATAGTCTTCTAACTTTCCTAATTCTTCAGAAATGGCCGCAGCAGTATTTGTCATATCTTCCATTAAATCATCTGCATCAACCACGGTACCTTCTCTACTTTTCATTTTTCCACTAGGTAAATCTACCATTCCGTAACTTAAATGAAATAGCTTTTCTGCCCATGAAAACCCTAACTTTTTAAGAATTAAAAACAATACTTTAAAATGATAATCTTGCTCATTACCAAC
>CALHVB010000135.1 GCA_938039345.1 uncultured Sediminicola sp. | reverse complement strand
ATTTATCATTCCTCAAGGTCTATTTATATGCCTAGTACTTCTAAACTTGTACTTTGGTCAGAAGTTAATTTAATGTTAGATGAGACAATAGTTGAGTTAAACTAAAGTATTTTAATGTTATTTATTTTCGGGTGGGTACTTGGCTAAAACTTTA
This sequence comes from uncultured Sediminicola sp., assembly GCA_938039345.1. The sequence continues at coordinate 3,530 of CALHVB010000135.1, read as the reverse complement.
ATTACTATTTGTAGTAATTTTTGTTCTTTAGCTTCAGGTGTGGCATTTTCCTTTAAAGAACTTTCACTAATAGCATTCCAAAATAGTCTGTCTTTTTTACTATCAACAAAGTCAAAACTAATTTCTCTTTCTATTTCAGGCTTACCAACAGGAATACCAATAGATAAGCCACCACCAATAGCACCACCGCCTCCGCCAACACCAACACTGGCATTGCTATTTTGTGGACCTCTAAAAGTTTTACTTTTAATATTAATGTAAAAATCGGGTTCTTCAGAAAGTTTAAAGCCTTTTGTTTGCATAGTATTATCTACGGCAAGTAACAAACGTTTAGTGTCAAAAGGACTAAGTCCTGTTTCCATATCCGGATAATAATTATAGGTCGTATAATTAGAAAAATCAGTAGCCTTATCATAATCGTAATTTACTCTGATACCTGCACACGAATTAAAACACAGAATGAATAATATAATACTTATCTTTCTCATTTTTATTGTTTTATATAAAAATAGTGAAAAAAATAATGAAAAAGCTAAATGGAAGATTGTTATTAATTTAACATCTTCCATAGTTTATCTTTAAGCTCAGTAATGCCTTTTTGAGCTACTGAAGATATAAACATGTATGGAGCACCATTTAGGTCTTTATCTAATTCGGTACGCATTTCGGCTTCCAATTCATCATCGAGCATATCGCTTTTAGAAATAACAATTAGGCGTTCTTTGTGTAACAACTCTTCGTTATATCGGCGAAGCTCATCTAACAAAATATTATATTCTTTGCTAATATCATCGCTATCAGCAGGAATTAAAAATAACAAAGTAGCATTACGTTCTATATGTCTTAGAAAATAATGACCCAAACCTTTTCCTTCTGCTGCACCTTCTATAATGCCGGGAATATCTGCCATTACAAAACTTTGAAAGTCTCGGTATTTTACAATCCCAAGGTTAGGTTTTAGCGTTGTAAATTCGTAATCGGCAATTTTAGGTTTAGCAGTAGTAATTACAGATAGTAAGGTAGATTTTCCTGCATTAGGAAAACCAACGAGTCCTACATCTGCCAATACCTTAAGTTCTAAAGTTATTTGTTTTTCTTCTCCTTCTTTTCCAGATTGCGCATATCTTGGCGTTTGGTTGGTAGCGGATCTAAAATGCCAATTACCTCTACCGCCTATACCACCTTTAGCAATAATATGTTCTTGGTTGTGCTCTGTAATTTCTAACAGAATAGCATTGGTTTCAGTATCTCGTATTACTGTCCCAAGCGGAACATCTAAGTAAACATCGTCACCATCTGCACCAGAACTTCTACTTTTGCTACCATGTCCTCCATGGCCCGCTTTAAAATGTCTTTTATATTTATAGGTAAGTAGTGTCCATTGATTTTGGTTTCCGCGCAGAATTATATGTCCTCCACGACCACCATCTCCACCATCTGGTCCTCCTTTAGTAATAAATTTTTCTCTATGTAAATGTACAGAGCCTTTACCTCCTTTACCAGAGGTGGCATATATTTTTACATAATCTACAAAATTGCCTTCCGTCATTTTATTTATTTGGAGTTTTAATAAGTGCTAAACTTAGAATTTAGTGTCTTATAAACTGTTAATTACTGAGCTTCAGCGTTCAGTAATCTCTTCTATAGAACCAATTCCGTTAACACTATGGAATTTTCCTTGTGTTGTATAATACTCTTTTAGAGGGGCTGTTTTTTCATTGTACTCATCAAAACGGAAACGAATTTTACTTTCGTCTTGATCGTCTGAACGGCCACTTACTTTTCCTCTTTCTAATAAACGTTGTATTAATATTTCGTCATTAGCCTCTAAAGCAATGGTAGCATCAATTTTCATATCCTTAGACTCTAAAAAAGTATTTAAAGCATCTGCTTGTGTTGTAGTTCTAGGGAAACCATCAAAAATAAAACCACCAGCATCAGGATTTTTTTCAACCTCGTCTTGTAACATACTAATGGTTACTTCATCTGGTACCAACTCACCTTTATCAATATATGATTTTGCCAGAGTTCCTAATTCTGTTCCGTTTTTTATATTGTATCTAAAAACATCTCCGGTAGAAATATGTTTTAAATTGTATTTTTCTTTTAAAAATTCTGCTTGTGTTCCTTTTCCAGCGCCAGGCTTGCCAAATAAAACAAGATTAATCATATGATTTTCTTTTAGTTGATATATTTCTTTAAGGTTTCTACCTTGTTCGTTATAATCTAATCCATAGCCTACAATAAACTTATCTGGAATTTCCATTCCAACATAATCAATAACATACTCACCGTTATAAATGGACGGTTTATGAAATAAAGTAGCTATTTTAAACTCTTTAGCATTGGTATTACTAAATAAATGTACCAATTCTTTAAGTGTTCTTCCAGTGTCTATAATATCTTCGAGAATAATAATACTTCTGCCCTCTACATTATCAGGAACATCTAAAAGCGTTTCAACAATTCCGGTAGAAGACAATCCGCTGTAAGAGCTTAATTTTACAAAAGAGACTTCGCATGGATGTTGATATTCCTTTAAAAAATCTGAAACAAACATAAAAGCCCCGTTAAGCACACCAACAAAAATTGGAGTTTTGTCTTTGTAATCTTTAGCAATTTCTTCTGCAACTTTTTTAACAGCAGTAAGAACTTGTGCCTCAGATAAAAAGGGTTTAAAGTATTTGTCGTGAAGCTTTATCAATGGAATAAAATTTATAAGATGGCAAAGATAACATTTTGCTTTTGCTTTTTAAATACATTAATGATGTTTAAGATTAAAATGTATTTTTGCAAAATATAATAGTTAGCTATAACTAACCTGTATTAAGATATTATAAATGAATTATTTTTCTTCCGATTTTAAATTGGGAATTCTAGGAGGCGGACAATTAGGTAAAATGCTATTGTACGAAACTCGCAAGTTTGATGTGTACACAAAAATTTTAGAGCCTTCTGATGATGCGCCTTCTAAAGTTGCTTGTAATGAGTTTGTTAAAGGGGATTTGTTAGATTTTGATACTGTTTACAATTTTGGAAAAACAGTAGATGTTTTAACAATAGAAATAGAGCGTGTAAATTTAGATGCTTTAGAAAAGTTAGAATCTGATGGGGTAAAAGTATATCCGCCAAGTAAAGCTCTGCGAACCATACAGAATAAAGCAACACAAAAATTATTTTACAGAGATAATAAAATCCCAACAGCTCCCTTTTCTAGGTTTGCTTATACTAGTGAAATTAAGGAGAGTATTAGTAATAGTGGTTTGTCTTTACCTTTTGTATGGAAATGTGCAGAGTTTGGTTACGATGGGCAAGGGGTAAAAATAATTCGTAAAATAGAAGATTTAGAAGGGCTACCTAATGTAGAATGTATTGCAGAAGATATGATTCCATTTAAAAACGAATTGGCTGTAATTGTGGTGCGTAGTGCTAGCGGCGAGGTAGTTACTTACCCTGTGGTAGAAATGGAGTTTCATCCAGAAGCCAACCAAGTAGAGTATGTTATTTGTCCTGCAAGAATTAGTGATGAT
>CALHVB010000134.1 GCA_938039345.1 uncultured Sediminicola sp. | reverse complement strand
CCACCCGATAAAGTATTAGATTTTCTGTTTAAGGTTAAGTAGTTTAAGCCTACTTTATGTAAAAATCCAAGTCTACTATTAATTTCTACCAATAGGCGAGAGGCTATCTTATTATCGTGCTCCGATAAGCTTATATTTTTAAAAAACGGAATTAATTCTCCTATAGGTAATTCTACTAAATCTGAAATAGATTTACCTGCTATTTGTACATAGTTAGTTTCTTTACGTAAGCGTTTACCATGGCAGCTATTACATTTTGTTTTTCCTCGGTATCGAGAAAGCATTACTCTATTCTGTATTTTATAACTTTTGTCTTCTAATTTTTTAAAGAAGTCCTTAATACCCATAAAATGGGAGTTACCATCCCAAATTAATTGTTTTTGTTCTTCAGTAAGCTCAAACCAGGGTTTGTGAATAGGAAAATCAAATTTATAGGCAACATTTACCAAATCATCTCGGTATTGCCCCATACTTTCTCCACGCCAGGGAAAAATAGCATTCTCAAAAACAGATAAGGCAGTATTAGGTATTACTAAATCTTTATCTATACCAATAACTTCTCCATAGCCTTCACATTTACTACAGGCTCCAAACGGGTTATTAAAACTAAATAAATGTACGTTTGGTTCTAAAAATTTCATACCATCTAGCTCAAACTTATTACTAAAAGTAGTTTGTTGTTTTGTAGCTAGTTCTTCAATAATACAATTTCCATCTCCTTCAAAAAAAGCGGTATCAACAGCATTGGCTAATCGGTTATAAAAATCTTCATCGTTTTTAGTAATCACCCTATCAACCACTAAATCAAAATTTCTGTCGATATCTGTAATACTGTCATCAATACGTAGAATTTCTCCTTTGTATTTAATTCTGGCATATCCTTGTTTCCCAAATAACTGTAACGATTTTAATGGGTCTCTGTCTTCTTTAATATATACAGGAGCTAATAATAGTAACTTAGTACCTTCTTCAAAAGTTTTTATATAATTAATAACATCGGTAACAGTATGCTTTTTTACTTCATTATTAGAAATAGGAGAAAAAGTTTTTCCTATTCTGGCATACAGTAGTTTTAAATAGTCATAGATTTCTGTGGTAGTTCCTACTGTTGATCTAGGATTCGTAGAGTTTACTTTTTGCTCTATAGCAATAGCAGGAGCAATACCTTTTATATAGTCTACTTTTGGTTTGTGTAGCTTACCTAAAAACTGCCTTGCATAAGAAGAAAGGCTTTCTACATACCTGCGTTGCCCTTCTGCATATAAAGTATCAAAAGCTAAACTAGACTTACCAGAACCTGATAATCCAGTGATTACAACTAACTTATTTCTAGGAATTACAACATCTATATTTTTTAGATTGTGTAACTTAGCTCCTTTGATGATAATATTTTCTTTTGGATTTACGTCTAATATACCTGCCATGCTCGTATTTAATAGGGTAAAGATACAATATGAACCATTTAATAACTAGTATTGCTAGTTTAACATCATAAATAATGCAGATCACAACAATGTTTTTTTTTAACTTTATGTTTCATATATATTTGAAGTGTAATTAAAACTGAATAGGCCTATACAGAAAAATTACTTTTTTATAATTAAACCGAATAACATTAGAGTACTATACTAGCAATAGTAATATTGCCTTGGTACTCCAATTTTAACCAAATAAAAAGTAATCTGTAATGGAAGTACAAATAGAAGACTCAGTATTAGTTAAGAATTACATTAATGGAGATGAAAAAGCTCTTGAAATTTTAATTAATAGACACAACCAAAGAATTAGTAGCTTTATTTATTCTAAAGTATTAAATAGAGACGTTACCGAAGATATTTTCCAAGACACATTTATAAAAGTAATTAGAACTTTAAAAAGAGGTTCGTACAGCGAGGAAGGTAAATTTTTACCATGGGTAATGCGTATTGCTCACAACCTAATTATAGATTATTTTAGAAAAAATAAAAGAATGCCTATGTTTGAGGGCAGCGACGATTTTAACATTTTTTCTGTTATTGGAGACGATAAATTAAATGCAGAGAAACAAATTATAAAAGATCAGATAGATTCTGATTTAAGAGTTTTGGTAGAAGAATTACCGGACGATCAAAAAGAAGTTCTATTAATGCGTATTTATAAGGACATGAGTTTTAAAGAAATCTCAGAAAACACAGGGGTTAGCATTAATACTGCACTAGGAAGAATGCGTTATGCACTTATTAATATGCGTAAAATTATCGAAAAAAATAATATCGTTTTAACGAATTAATTCATACGTAGGTCGAATCCAACAATATTTCCATTTTAGTAGCGTTATCTTAACATAACAAACTATTATTATATGGAAAAAATTTACTCTGAGAATCGAAACAAATGTAGACTAGCTAAGTCTAGCAAAGGGACAGTTCAGTTTTTATTGAATTATTCCAAATCCTTACAGGTTATAAATTATAAACAAATTCAGTTCGAAAATAACTTGAATTAAAAATATATGAAAAAGACTCGTTATCGAGTCTTTTTTGTTTTATAATAATCTTCTAAAACGGTTTTTCTACCTATTGTTTTAGTAATAATATCATTTTCTAAATTCCAACCACGCGCTGGTGAGTATTCACGACCATACCATATAATTTGTAAATGAAGGTCGTTCCATAATTCTTTAGGAAAAATTCGTTTGGCATCTTTTTCTGTTTGTGCCACATTTTTTCCGTTAGTAAGTCCCCACCTATACATTAACCTATGAATATGAGTATCTACAGGAAAAGCAGGTATGCCAAATGCTTGTGATACTACCACACTAGCTGTTTTATGTCCAACAGCAGGTAATTCTTCTAAAAGTTCTATTTCTTTAGGCACTTCTCCATTATATTTATCTATTAAAATATGCGATAAACCATGAATTCCTTTGGATTTCATAGGAGAAAGTCCGCAAGGTCTAATAATTTCTTTAATTTCTTCTACAGACATTTTAACCATATCAAAAGGGTTGTCTGCTTTTGCAAATAAGATGGGGGTAATTTGGTTTACACGAACATCGGTACATTGTGCAGATAATAATACCGCCACCAATAGGGTATAAGGGTCTTTATGGTCTAACGGAACAGGTATGGTAGGATATAGTTCTTGTAAGGTATTAATTGTAAAAGCTATCTTTTCTGCTTTCGTCATTTTTTGTTTAGTTTTACACCTATTATAAATTAAAATAGGCTAATTATACTCGTTCATTTCATTCCATACTTTCTTACTCATATTTTTCGTAGCACTGCTATGAAAAATAATCATAGCGTTGTATACAATGAAAGCAACTTCGGATTTTTTAACCCATTTTAACTTATAATAGGTGTTATATTAAAATTGCAAAGAACGAATTTAATTAAAAATTGACTATGAACACATTAAAAGAAGGAGATAAGGTACCTGCATTTTCTGCAAAAGACCAAGATGGCAACACTATTAATTTATCTGATTATAGTGATAAAAAGCTAATTGTTTTCTTTTACCCTAAAGCAAGTACACCAGGTTGCACAGCAGAAGCATGTAATTTAAGAGATAATTATACTGAATTACAAGCACAAGGTTACGAATTGTTAGGTGTTAGTGCCGATTCTGAAAAAAGACAAACAAATTTTAGAAATAAGTATGAGTTTCCTTACCCTTTATTAGCAGACGAAGACCATACAGTTATTAACACGTTTGGTGTTTGGGGACCAAAAAAGTTTATGGGTAAAGAATACGATGGTATTCATAGAAAAACCTTTGTTATTAATGAAGAAGGTGTAGTAACCAAAGTAATAGATAAAGTAAAAACAAAAGACCATGCAGCACAGTTGTTAGCATAATTTGTTTTATAAAGAGAAAGCAGCAATATTTATAACTATAAATATTGCTGCTTTTATATTTTTGTAGGCTTTTTTACTTGTCAGCTTCTAGTAACTGGGTAACTAAAGCTTTTAATTTTTCAATTTCTTTTGCTTGTTTTTCTAATTTAGAATCTTGGTTTACTATTCGCTTTTCTTGGTCTATAGTGTAAAGCGTTAATTCTTCTATTTTTTGTAGTAATTTAGCATCCATTTCACCTAAAAATATACCATTTTTTGCTACTGC
>CALHVB010000133.1 GCA_938039345.1 uncultured Sediminicola sp. | reverse complement strand
ATCTTTAACCGTACTATGGTTTTTAAATTGTAAATTTTCTACTATATCTTTTGCAACTTGTTCTGTTGCTGTTGCCGTTAGTGCTAATAAAGGTACTTGTGGTACTAATGTTCTTATAGCCGAACACTCTAAATATGCTGGTCTAAAATCGTGTCCCCACTGCGATATACAATGAGCTTCGTCCACAGCAACCAAACTCACATTCATTTGCTGAATTCTGTTACGCACCATTTCTTGCTGCAAACGTTCTGGTGATAGGTATAAAAACTTATAATTACCGTAAAGACAATTATCTAATAAGTTTATAACTTCATCTATAGGAATACCTCCTGTAATAGCAATAGCTTTTATTCCTTTTGCAGTTAAACTAGCTACTTGGTTTTGAATTAAGGCTACCAAAGGAGAAATAACAATACAAATACCCTCTTGCACTAAAGCAGGAACCTGATAACAAACAGACTTACCCCCACCTGTTGGTAAAAGAGCCAAAACATCTTGTTTATTTAATACTGAATTTATTATCTGTTTTTGTGACCCTCTAAATGTGGAAAAACCCCAATACTGCTCTAAAATTTCCTCTGGGCTTTTTTGCATTAAATTAAATTTAGTTCTTCTAATATAAATGCAATACGGTTTTCTATAGTATCCTTAGGTATTGTATTTATTTTATAACCACACTGGGCATAATTAGCTATAAGATGTTTTTCTATAGCCACCCCTTCTTCATAACTTTCGAAACGCTCATTATCAGTGGTGTATATTTGTTCCCACATAGGTAAAAGAAAAATAGTATCGTATATATTTTCTTTTGTTGCGTTTACATAATCGTTTCCATATTCTTGATTAAAATAATCCATGTATGCCAAAACATCTGGTATTCCTCTATCAAAAAAAACCACTTCTTTTTTAATATGCAAAGACGCTTTATAATGTTCTATTCTTCCGTTTAAAAGTTTTTGATTAAAACTCTCAGAGTCAGATACTAATGCTATTGGATTTGTATCAAAAGATTGTATGTCTCCACTATTTTTTGCTTCTAGGGTTATATCCCTAATAACTTCATGAAAACATGTATAACCTGCTTTTTCTAGTCCATTAATAACGGAGGTTTTCCCCGTTCCGGGTCCACCAGTAATAACAATTTTTTTTGATTTCAAAGCAGTATCTTTTAGAATTACAAAGTAATGAAATACCACCTTAATTAAAAAATTGATACTGATACTTTATATTTGCAAAAAAAATTAAATGGAATCTGAAAAATCAGAAGAATTTTATAAAAAATTAAAAATTCAATTAGAAGATACTTCAAAATGGCCTTCTAACTATTTATACAAGTTTATAGTACCTACATCCGAAGAAAAAATTAATCAGATTAATGCTATTTTTGATAACATCGGTGCTATTATAGAATCTAAGAAATCTAAAACAGGAAAATACACCAGTCTTTCTATTACTGTTCGTCTTAAAAATCCTGATGCAGTAATAAAAAAATACAAAGAAGTTGGTAAAATAGGAGGAGTTATATCTTTATAAAATAGTAATTGTGCTATAATTTTGCTACTTTGCAATCGTTATAAGTGTACATACTTCCTTTAGCAAAACCTTTTAAGCAAAAAATTTAATTTGGATCAAGTAGAAAATTTAGAGTATAATACTGAGCGTCCGCAGCTCATTATACCAGAATACGGAAGACATTTTCAAAAAATGGTGGATCATGCAGTATCTATTACTGATGATGCAGAGCGTAATAAAATAGCAAAAGCTATTATTAGCGTTATGGGAAATTTACAACCTCATTTAAGAGATGTTCCCGATTTTCAGCATAAACTATGGGATCAGTTATTTATTATGTCTGATTTTAAATTAGATGTAGAATCGCCATTCCCTATTACAAGTAAAGAAATTTTACAAGAAAGGCCAGCGCCTTTAAAATACCCACAAAACTTTCCAAAATATCGTTTTTACGGTAATAACATTAAAAGAATGATTGATGTTGCTGTAGAATGGGAAAAAGGAGATATGAGAGATGGTTTAGAATATGCCATTGCTAATCACATGAAAAAATGCTACCTAAACTGGAACAAAGATGTGGTAGATGATAGCGCTATTTTTAATCATTTATTTGAATTAAGTGATGGTCGTATAGATTTAGCAAAAGGTGATGTTAAACTTACTGATAGTGGTCAGTTCTTAAAAAATAGAGTTGCTAAAAGCTCTAAAGCTTACAACAATAGCAAAAAGAACCAAAGAAACAACAACAATAACAACAATAATCATCGTTCTAAAAAACGATACTAATATTTCAGCGTTAAATGGGAACATTTAAAATTGAGGGTGGACACCAACTAAAAGGTGATATTACACCACAAGGCGCAAAAAACGAAGCATTACAAATACTTTGCGCTGTACTTTTAACTCCAGAAGAAGTAACTATTCACAATATTCCAGATATTGTAGATGTAAATAAATTAATAGCCTTACTAGAAGATTTAGGAGTAAAAATTCAAAAAAAAGGAAAAGGTTCTTACACTTTTAAGGCTGATGATGTTAATTTAGATTACCTACAATCCGAGCAATTTAAAAAAGATGGTCGTGGCTTAAGAGGTTCTATTATGCTTGTTGGTCCTTTATTAGCTCGTTTCGGAAAAGGATATATTCCTAAGCCAGGAGGCGATAAAATAGGAAGAAGAAGATTAGATACACATTTTGAAGGACTTATTAAGTTAGGTGCTAAATTTAGATATAATAAAGAGGAATTATTTTACGGAGTTGAAGCCGAAAAACTAAAAGGTACATATATGCTTTTAGATGAAGCTTCTGTTACTGGTACCGCAAATATTCTTATGGCTGCTGTTTTAGCAGAAGGAGAAACTACCATATACAATGCCGCTTGTGAACCTTATTTACAGCAATTAGCAAAAATGCTAAACCGTATGGGGGCTAAAATTTCTGGTGTTGGTTCTAATTTATTAACTATAGAAGGTGTTAAAGCATTAGGAGGTACAGAACACACCATGCTGCCTGATATGATAGAGATTGGTAGCTGGATTGGTCTTGCTGCTATGACAAAAAGTGAGCTTACTATTAAAAATGTAAGTTGGAAAGATTTAGGACAAATTCCTACTACTTTTAGAAAACTAGGTATTACTGTTGAACAAAAAGGAGATGATATTTATATTCCTGCTCACAAAGATGGTTATGAAATACAAAACTTTATCGATGGTTCTATTTTAACCATTGCCGATGCTCCATGGCCAGGGCTTACTCCTGATATTTTAAGTATTATACTAGTTGTTGCTTCACAAGCCAAAGGAGAGGTTCTAATACACCAAAAAATGTTCGAGAGTCGTTTGTTTTTTGTAGATAAATTAATAGATATGGGCGCTAAAATTATTCTTTGCGACCCACATAGAGCTACTGTAATGGGGCACAATTTTAAATCTACTTTAAAAGCTACTACTATGGTTTCTCCGGATATTAGAGCAGGTGTTTCGTTATTAATTGCAGCTTTATCTGCAAAAGGTACATCTACCATTCATAATATTGAACAAATAGACCGTGGTTATGAAAATATAGACGAACGTTTACGTGCTATTGGCGCTAAAATTGTTCGCTTGTAAAACATCATATTTATAAAAAAACTAAAAGGAGCTAATGAATTAGCTCCTTTTTTATTTTTCTACTATAGTACCATCTGGGAATTTAGCAAAACGCCCTTTATTTTTAGCGTGTACATTATCTGCATGCGGCCATGGCCAACCGCCAAATTGGGTTAATCTATATTCGTCCATTG
>CALHVB010000132.1 GCA_938039345.1 uncultured Sediminicola sp. | reverse complement strand
GACATTGAAAAACCACAATTAACTTTTGGTTTTATTAAATTAACAGATATGGCTCCCTTAGCCATTGCAAAAGAAAAAGGATTTTTTGAAGATGAAGGATTATTTGTTTCTGTAGAAGCACAATCTAACTGGAAAAACGTTTTAGACCGTGTAATAGATGGTCAGTTAGATGGTTCTCATATGTTAGCTGGACAGCCAATTGCTGCAGGTGCTGGTTTTGGTAGACAAGCTAAATTAGTTACTCCTTTCTCTATGGATTTAAACGGGAACGGAATTACAGTATCTAATGATGTTTGGTCTAAAATGAAGCCAAATGTGCCAAAAGATTCAGACGGAAAACCAGTACACCCTATTAAAGCAGACGCTTTAAAGCCTGTAATTACTGAATATAAAAATTCTGGTAAAGCATTTAAAATGGGAATGGTATTTCCTGTATCAACACATAACTACGAAATTAGATATTGGTTAGCTGCAGCAGGTATTAACCCTGGAATGTATACAGCTGATAACGTTCAAGGACAAATTGATGCAGAAGTATTATTATCTGTAACGCCTCCGCCACAGATGCCAGCAACATTAGAGTCTGGAACTATCTACGGATACTGTGTGGGTGAACCATGGAACCAACAAGCTGTATTTAAAGGAATTGGTGTTCCTGTAACTACAAACTACGATATCTGGAAAAACAACCCAGAAAAAGTATTTGTTATGACAGAGAAATTTATAAAAGATTACCCTAACACAGCAACTGCGGTAACTAAAGCATTAATTAGAGCTGGTAAATGGTTAGATGTTCCAGAAAACAGAGCAGAAGCAGTAAAAATATTATCTATGCCACAATACGTAGGTGCGCCAGTAGAAGTATTAGCAAACTCAATGACAGGAACTTTTGAATTCGAAAAAGGAGATAAGCGTGCTATGCCAGACTTTAACGTATTCTACAAGTACAACGCAACATACCCATTCTACTCAGACGGAACTTGGTTCTTAACACAAATGAGAAGATGGGGTCAAATTCCAGAAGCTAAGCCAGCAGAATGGTATGCTAACACTATTAAAGATATATACCGTCCAGATATCTGGGAAAAGGCAGCAAAATTATTAGTTGCTGAAGGTCATATCCCAGCTAGTGATATTCCTGCAACAGATGGTTATAAAGCACCAACTAAAGACTTTATAGATGGCAACATGTACGATGCTAAAGATCCAATAGGATACATTAATAGCTTCGCTATAGGGAATAAAGATTAAGGAAGGTAATTAAAAAAAGTAACGATGAAGCAAAGCGTAACACTTAATAAAGTAACACAATTAATAGGTATGGGGTTTTTTAAAAATATCGCAAATCTTTTTACAGGAAAATTAGAAAAAGATGAAGTAAAAAGCATCTTAAGAAAAACACTAGTTCCTATAGCTTCAATCTTATTGTTTATTGGTCTTTGGCACGCAGGTGCCAAAGCCCTTTACAATAAAGAAGCCGAATTTAAGATTGCTAAAGCATTAGAAGACCAAGGCCAAGCAGAAGCAGATGCATTAAAAGTATGTATTGCTTCAGGAGACAGTAGTTGTCAGCCTAATACGCTACCATCACCGATACAGGTTTGGGGCTCGTTCAAATCCCTATTAAGAGACCATGCAATAATAAGTGCAGATAAAGCGGCATTTAAAGAAAAAACTGCTGCTATGAACGCTAAAAGAGTTGAGCAAGGAAAGGATCCTATTACATACACAGGAAGACCTTCTTTTGTAGATCAAATTTTTAGAAGTTTAAAAACAGTATTTGCTGGATTTTTATTAGCGCTTTTAATAGCTGTTCCTTTAGGAATATTCATAGGTCTTAGTCCAACTTTAAAAAGTGCGTTTAACTGGTTTATTCAAATTTTTAAACCTGTTTCACCAGTAGTTTGGTACTTACTTGTTTTCATGATTGTAAAAACAATATTAATAGATTCTAGTGAAGATAGTTCATTTACCATATCATTTATAAGTGTAGGCTTATGCTCTATGTGGGCAACATTAGTAAACACTGCTATGGGAGTTGCTTCAGTAGATAAAGATTATATAAATGTTGCTAAAGTTTTAAAATTAGGAACATTTCAGAAAGTTTTTAAAGTGATTTTACCATCATCGTTACCTTTAATATTTACTGGATTAAAAATTACATTGTCTGTGGCTTGGATGGTATTAATTGCTATTGAATTATTAGCACAAAGCCCAGGTTTAGGTTTGTTTGTATGGGAAGAGTTCCAGAATGGAGCTAATGATTCTAATGCAAAAATAATCGTAGCCATGTTTGTTATAGGTCTAATAGGATTTTTATTAGATAGAATAATGTTAGCTATTCAAAACTCTGTGTCTTTTGTTAAAACAGATGCAATCTAAAATATGTTAAACTAACAATTAAACGAAAGCAAAATGGCATATTTAGAGTTAAAAAACATTTACAAAACATACGGACAAGGAGAAGATAGTACTGATGTTCTTTCTAATATTAACCTTGAAATAGAAGAGGGAGAATTTGTTGCCATTGTTGGTTTTACAGGAAGTGGAAAAACTACTTTAGTAAATTTAATTAATGGATTAGTACAACCTACAAGTGGCGAAGTATTATTTAAGGGAGAACCTGTAGTAGGTACTAGTCACGAGAGAGGTGTAATTTTTCAAAATTACTCTTTACTTCCATGGTTAACAGTTGGCCAGAACGTATACATGGCAGTTAAAGAAGCTTTCCCTAAAGAAAGTAAAGCTCAATTAATGGAGCGTGTAAAAGAATACGTAGACATGGTTAGCTTATCTCCTGCAATAAACAAAAGACCAAAAGAACTTTCTGGAGGAATGCGCCAGCGTGTTGCAGTAGCCCGTGCTTTAGCCATGAAACCAGAAATGATCATCATGGATGAGCCACTAGGAGCCTTAGATGCTTTAACACGTGGAAATTTGCAAGACGAAATATTAAATATATGGAGTAAAGATAAACGTACTGCATTATTAATTACAAATGATGTTGATGAGGGAATATATATGGCAGACCGTATAATTCCTTTAAGACCAGGGCCAAAAGCAACTTTAGGGCCTGAGTTTAAAATTGAAATAGACAGACCTAGAAATAAAACTGAGTTAAACGATAACGAAAATTATAAAAAAACTAGGAACGCTATTATAGAATATTTAATGGATATAGGAGACGAAAGAAAATCTGTATCTAATGAAGAATATGTATTACCAGAAATAAGCCCTAAAAGCTTTATAGGACAGTTTTAACCAAAAAAAGTAAACGTTATGAGTATTGACACTATACAAAACACAGACACAGCATTTACAGAAAATGGTATAAGCTACCCTTCTAAAGTAATGCTAGATTTAAACGACCTTAAAAAAGTATATCCTACTCCAAAAGGAGACTATGTAGTATTAGAAAACTTAAACCTTCAAATTATGAAGGAAGAGTTTGTTACCATTATTGGGCATTCTGGATGTGGAAAAACAACTATGTTATCTATGATTGCTGGTTTAAACCCAATCTCTGGAGGTAATATATCTGTATTAGGAAACCCTGTAAAAGGGCCAGGGCCAGATAGAGGTGTAATTTTCCAAGCGCCAAGCTTAATGCCATGGATGACTGCATTAGAAAATGTTTCTTTAGGCGTAAACCAGGTATTTCCGCATGCAACAAAAAAACAACGTTTAGATATTGCAAAATACTATTTACACAAAGTTGGTATGGATGGTTCTTTTAATAAAAAAGCAAACGAACTATCACAAGGTATGCAACAACGTGTGGGTATTGCAAGAGCATTTGCCATAAAGCCTAAAGTATTATTACTAGATGAGCCTTTTGGAATGTTAGATTCGCTAACACGTGGAGAACTACAAGATATTCTAATAGAAATATGGAATAAAGAAAAAATAACTGCCGTTATGATTACGCATGACGTTGATGAAGCCATTTTCTTGGCAGACAAAGTAGTTATGATGACTAGTGGTCCTAGAGCTAAAATCGGCGATGTATTAGCTATAGATTTTGAAAGACCAAGAACAAGAAAATCTGTACTAGAACACGATGATTATTACAAATACCGTAAACATTTAATAGATTTCTTAGAACATTAAACCTCAACATAGAATAGAATTACACTAAAACTCAAATTATGAAAAAGAATTATTTATTTCTAGGCATTATATGCCTTATGGCCCAGTTTGCTACAGCACAATTTACATTAAGCGGAGAATTTAGACCACGTACAGAATTATTTGGTAGCGGACAATCTAGAACAGCTCTAGATGGATCAGACCCGTGGTTGCAAACAAGCGTTAGAGCTTCTTTAGTTGCACAATATAAAGCAGAAAACTATAATTATTACATGTCATTTCAAGAAGTATTCTTACATGGTGATAGACAACAAATTGCTGCATCAGGTAATGGAAATTTTAGAGTGCAAGAAGCTTGGGTTGATTTAAAATTAGCCGATACATGGAGCTTTAAATTAGGTAGACAACCTTTATCTTATGATGACCAAAGAATTTTAGGTGGTTTAGGATGGGCTCAACAAGCAAGAACTCATGATGTAGGTATTATTAAACATAAATCAGAAAATTTCTCTTTAGATGCTGGTTATGCAGTAAATACTATTGGTAGTAATATTTATGGTAATGCTGCTTTATTCACATACAGAAATTTAGGTTTTTTAAGAGCACATACTGGATCTGAAAAGTTTAATATTAGCGCATTATTATTAAATACTACTTATCAGGATGGTTCTAACGGCGACTTAAAATCAAACTTGTTTACTGGTGGTATACATGCTAAATCAAAACTTGGTGATTTAGGATTGGCTGCTAATTTTTATATACAATCAGGTAACCGTGTTAATGACACAGAAGTTAAAGGTGCTTTATTATATAGCTTAGATGCTACATACAAAGTAGCTGATAAAATTACATTATTAGCTGGTTTTGAATCTATTGGTGGTAAAAAAGATGATTCAGCTGCATTTTTCCCATTATATGGTACAAACCACAAATTTAATGGTTTAATGGATAGGTTTTATGTTGGAAACCACGGTAATGCAGGTGGTCTTGTAGATATTAACTTTGGTGCTAAGTTTGGTTTAGGTAAAGGATGGGGATTAACTGCAAAGTTCCATACTTTCAGTGAAGAATCAGCTAATATATCTACATCAACAGAGAGCTTAGGTAGTGAGATAGACTTAGTTATCGCTAAAAAATTCAAAGGATTTAAACTTGTAGGTGGATATTCTCAATTTTTCGAGCCAGATTATGTTACTGGAGCTAAAGGATCTCAAAACTGGGCATGGACAATGTTAATTGTAAAGCCTAAATTCTTAAATACAGCTTCTAAATAAAATTAAAATACCGTTTTGCTTCGGTTGAGCTATCATAATCACATTTTTGATTGTGGTAGCTCTATTTAATTTATAGCATATTATTAAGTACATCTTATGTACGTATTTCTAAGTATCTTTTTTATCCTATATTTGTCTTACAAAATAGTACATTGAATAAAATCACAAGCATAGTATTAGCAGATGATCATTCTCTTGTTAGAGATGGTATAAGAGCACTCTTAGAAGGAGAAGACGATTTAATAGTTATTGGCGAAGTCGCTAACGGACAAGAAGCTATAACTATGGTTAATGATAAAAAGCCAGACCTTCTTATTATTGATATTCGTATGCCTATCATGAATGGTATTGATGCTGTTGAGCAATTAAAAAAAGCCAACACCGCTACAAAATGCATTATTTTATCTATGCACGATTCCGAAGAATATATTCTAAAATCTGTGCAAGCAGGCGCCAATGGTTACCTTTTAAAAGATACAGGTAAAACAGAATTTATAAAAGCAATACGTACTGTTGAACAAGGCGACAAATATTTTAGCGGAGACATTTCTAATGTTTTAGTAAATAACTTACTAAATCCTAACAAAGTAAGCGTAGAAAAAACTGAAGCCGTTAAAAAAAGCGACATTCCTTTTGATTTAACAAGTAAAGAACTTCAAGTTTTAGAATTAGTGTTATCTGGACTCACCAATAAGCAAATTTCAGAAAAATTAGCAAAAAGTAAGCGAACTATAGAAACTCATCGTTTTAATTTAATGCGCAAGATGGAGGTTAAAAACCTGATCGATTTATCTAAAAAAGCCCAGCAATATAATTTAATTTAAAGCTATCAATTTTTCTTTACCCTATACGTAATCCTTCTATTGGTTATTACGGTCTTTACAGTAGTAGTTAAAATACCCGCATTAGATGTTACCGCAGCACAAATGCTCCCAGAATTAGAGACTATTGCCCTGTATTGATAGTTGTTTTTATCTATATCTACACTATTTACAGCTAAAGTAGCTGTTTGCGTTCCTGAATACGCTGTACCATCAGAGATATTAGAAAAACTAGCACCATTATTAATACTTATTTGCCATTGATACGTATCTGCATTATTAGCTACAACTGAAAAAGTAGGACTATCTCCTGCTCCAGAACTTACATTAGCTGGTTGCGTAGTTATTAATATTGGCGTTACCGCAATAATACGAGTAACATCTGTACTATTATTACACGCATCGGTAATACGATAGGTTCTTGTAATAATTTCTGGATTAGTACCTCCATCACTTGCATCACTTATGAAAGTAACAACAGGATTTGCAGTACAGTTATCTGCCTCATCGCTAACTACTAAAATATCTGGTGCTGGAATTTCAGCAGTACATAAAACACTAAGCGGACTTAAATTACTTGCCGTTGGTGCTGTAGTATCATCTACTGTTATTGTTGTAGTAAATAAAGGACTTGTATTACCTGCACTATTTACTGCTTGGTAGGTAAGCACACGTGTATACGAGTTTGGACAACTACCTGGTGTAGTTAGATCACTTATTTCATTTACTGTTACTACACCACAACCATCTGATGCAACAGGCTGTTGTATTAAGGGATTATCTCCACATAAAATTGTTATTCCGCTAGAAGTGGTATTAAAACCAAAGTTAACACCTGTCCATTCTATATTACCCCCTGGAATACCTCCAAAATTAGCAATAGCAGATGTTCCTGTAAAAATATGATCATAAGTTCCATTACCATTATCTAGTTCAGAATAAGTAAAAGCCCCTTGATTTGTTAATTGCGTAGGATCTATTTGATAATTAGCATCGGCAACAACAACTTGCCAACCATTAACCACACTACCGGTATTATTCTGCAACCCAAATCCCCAAGCAAATTGTTGTTCATTAAAAAAAGTACTTGTTAAAGGAATACAGATAGGCAATGTTTTTACTGGTGCATTTATAGCACATTCTACCGAAGTATCTAAAGCACCTGCTGCGGTTATCCAAAAAGGTGTAGCCGCTTCTTGAAAGTCATAAATACCATTATTTGGTTCTAGATCTGCAGGCGTGGTATATCCTCCTTGCCCTGTTACTATAGCATCACCATTAACAGAAACTGGTAAATTTCCTAAATATCCATCATTATCCGGATCTGCAAAACCAGCATCAATAGCATCAAAACACCCATCACTATCACTATCTAAATCAAAAGCATCATAATTACCATCTGAGTTTGTATCCGTAATCGTATACGTTAAGTTAGCTGCTTGTATATCATTATCTTCAACAACATCATACAAACCATTAGCTCCAAAAGCAGCTGGAAGACCATCAATAATACCATCATTATTTACATCATTTACTCCAGAAACATCTAATACACCAGCTTCTACAATATCATAAATACCATCATTATCAGAATCTAAATCTAAACTGTTAATAGTTCCATCTCCATCAAAATCGCATAAAGCACTAGCAAATAAAGAAGCATTCATAGATTCTGGTCCGGGCCCATCTTGGTTTATAATAGTATAACTATTCGTATTACCCACCACCCAATTAATAGTATTAAATGCCACACCACCTAGAGCATGCATAGGTTCTAAAATTGTGGAGTTCCTAGTTCTGCTTCCAAAAAGAGTTGCTTCTCCATTCTCATCAATAATAAGTCTAATTCTTGGCAAACCCGTTGTATTAACTAACCAAGGAGAAGTAATAAACGCATCATCAGACTGAAAAACTGCATATATTTCTCCTGCATCTAGAGCCCCATTCTGAAACTCTAAAATAGAATTATGTATACCCCCTCCATTTATTAAAAGCTGAAAAGAATTATCTAAGGCTGTAAAATCTAATTTTAAATAACCAGTATCTGTATGCGTAAATGTTTCAGACCTAGTACCAGAATTACCAGATGCAAATAATGATACATTTAAATTAGTACAGTACTCTTCTTCATCTGTCATTCCATCATTATCATCATCTAAATCTACATCATCAGGAATAGTATCGCCATCTGTATCTACAATAGGAGTGGTTACAGCTATTTGAAAATCATCAATAATTATCTCGTTTACTGATTCCCAATTCTCTGCCCCTCCAGATATAGTTACTGTTGTATTACTGGAAATAGCTGTTGATATATCTTGACTAATTGCTCCTAAAGCAGTTGTATTACTTATTGTGATAGGTATTGTAGCTCCATTACCAGTTATTGTTACTAAAAATTCTTCTCCAGCGTCTAGAGTATTCGTTATTAAATTAAAAGAAAGGGTTGCCGTAGCTGCTCCAGATAAATCTGCTGTTCTTTCAATAGTTTCAGACCATATCCAATAAAATCTAAACTGGCCTCCAATAACACTAATATATTCTGCAGCTGGCCCATCATCAAGGTCATCTCCATTTTCTATCCAACTATTACCCGACCAATCTAAAGTACCATCTGAATTGCTATAAGAAACACTATTAAATTGATCCAAATACGTATCCTGCGAGAAAACAGAAATTCCCGAAATAAAGCATATTAAAAAAAATACGCTTCTATAATATTTACGAAGCTTAGTTGTAATCATAATTATTGGTTTAACAATAGTAGATAATACTAAGCCTTATTAAAAATAAATGTTGCAAAATGCCCATAAACTAACAAGAACCATCTAATACATGATGTTTGTCTTTATTGCTTCACTATTAAAAAATTATAACACCAATACCTCCATGTATTACCTTAAAAAGAAGTGTCTTAAATTTAAAAAATAACATTTAAGCCAATGTTTATTGAGAATCTCATAATTATTCGCTTAACTATTATTGAATAATTACTACGTATTTATACGTAATTTTGTAATTTTCACTTTTGAAAATCACTAATTTTTCAAGACCCGACTACATGCAGAAAAAAAATACACATAAAACCACTTGTTCCTATTGCGGCGTAGGCTGTGGTATTGTAGTAGAACAAGATTCTAAAGGAACTATAACCGTAGAAGGAGATAAAGATTACCCTGTAAACAAAGGAATGCTTTGTTCTAAAGGAAAAAATTTAAATTATGTAGCGCAAGATACGAGCGATCGTATTCTATACCCTGAAATGAGATGGAGTAGAAACCATCCTATGCAACGTGTATCTTGGGATACCGCATTAGACAGAGCTGCCGCTGTATTTAAAAGTATAATAGATAAACACGGCCCAGATAGTGTTGGTTTTTACGTATCTGGACAATGTTTAACCGAAGAATATTACCTAGTTAACAAACTAACTAAAGGATTTATTGGCACTAATAATATTGATACCAATTCTAGACTTTGCATGAGTTCTGCCGTAGTTGGTTATAAAAAAACATTAGGAGAAGACTCTGTGCCAATTGCTTATGCAGATATAGAATTATCAGATTGTTTTCTTATTGCCGGAGCAAACCCTGCTTGGTGTCACCCTATTTTATTTAGAAGAATAGAAAAGCATAAAGAGGAAAACCCTAATGTAAAAATTATTGTTGTAGACCCTAGAAAAACACAAACTTGTGCTTCTGCAGATTTGCACTTACAAATAATACCAGGTACAGATGTTGTTCTTTTTAACGCCATTGCCAAATGGTTAATACAAAAGAAAAAAATTGACAAAAATTTTATAAAAAAACATACGGTAGACTTTGAAGCATGTAAAGAAAGTGCTTTTAAACTATCCCTACAGGAAGCTGCAAAAATATGTGGTGTAAAAGTAGAAGACATTCGTAAAGCTGCTGATTATATTGGTGATGCAAAAGCCTTTATTAGTATGTGGACTATGGGCTTAAACCAAAGTGTTATAGGTGTACCTAAAAACGTAGCCTTACTAAACATATCTTTACTAACCGGACAGATAGGAAAACCAGGAAGTGGTCCTTTTTCTCTTACCGGACAACCCAACGCAATGGGTGGTAGAGAAGTTGGGGGTATGGCTAATTTACTAGCCGCACATAGAAACTTAGAAGACCCTATACACCGTAAGGAAGTTGCCGATTTTTGGGGAAGTAACATAGAAATTAAAGCACAACCAGGTTACACTGCTACAGAAATGTTTGATGCCCTTGAGAGTGGCAAAATGAAAGCAGTCTGGATTATATGTACTAACCCAGTAGTAAGTATGCCTAATGCACATAAAATAGAAAGAGCATTAGCAAAAGCTAATTTTGTAGTAGTACAAGATATTTCTCATAATTCTGATACCTCTAAATACGCAGATTTATTACTACCCGCTGCTGGCTGGTTAGAAAAAGAAGGAACCATGACAAATTCTGAACGCAGAATTAGTTATTTACCTAAAGTTATAGATGCGCCAGGTGAAGCCTTACCAGATGCAGAAATCTTATGGAAGTTTGCACAAAAAATGAATTACAAAGGCTTTAACTACGCTAATGCTAGTGAGGTATACGATGAACATTGCCTATTAACCAAAGGTACCAATATAGATATCTCTGGCTTATCTTACGAACGTTTAAAAAACGAAGGAAGCTTTCAATGGCCAGTACCACATAACACGCACCCTGGAACACCAAGGCTTTTTCAGGACCAAACTTACTTTACCAATGATCAAAAGGCACATTTTAATGCGCCAGCAAAACTATATAACGAATCGGAAACTACAACACCAGAATTTCCGCTAATATTAAATACAGGTAGAGTTAGAGACCAGTGGCATACACGTACTAAAACAGGAAAAGTAAAACGTTTACTTACCCATATCCCCGAACCTTATTTAGAAATGAATAAAGTAGATGCTTATTTAAGAGGATTAAAAGAAGGAGACGTAGCTATTATAACCAGCAGACGAGGAACAGTACAGGTAAAAGTTAAAATTAATTTTGATATTAGAGAACAAGTAGTGTTCTTACCTATGCACTGGGGTAAAATATTAAATAGCAATTTTGGTAGAGCTAATAATATTACCAATGATATTGTAGACCCTGTATCTAAAGAACCAGACTTTAAATACTGTGCGGTACAGGTAGAAAAATACGTAAAACAAAAACAAAAAGTAATTGTAATTGGTGCAGGTGCTGCTGCTTATCGTTTTGTACAAACCTACAGAGAAAAGAACGAAACAGATGAGCTACATGTATTTTCTAAAGAAGAAAACCCATTTTACAACCGCGTATTATTACCCGAGTATGTAAGTGAAGAATTGTCTTGGGAAGCTTTAGAAAAACTTAAAAAAGGAGAATTACAAAAATTAGATATTACACTATACTCAGGAGTAGGTATTTCTAATATTGATAAAGATAAAAAAGAAGTTACAGATACTAATAATGTAACACACTCTTATGATATTATGATAATGGCAACAGGTAGCCGTGCTTTTGTACCTAGCGATGTGCAAATAAACTTACCAGGCCGTTTTACCATGAGAGAGCGTGGCGATGCCGATAAGTTACGAAAGTATTTACAAGATACAGGTTTACCTGCTAACCAGCAGCATGTAGTAATTGTTGGTGGCGGACTTTTAGGCTTAGAACTTGCTGCAGCACTAAAAAAACGAAATATAAACATTAGCATTATTCAAAGAGCACCACGTTTAATGGAGCGCCAGTTAGATGATATTGCAAGTAGATTACTGGCGCAAGATGTTACAGAAAGAGGTATTAAAGTTTATTTTGATAATGAGGTTAGCACGGTGTTCGAAGAGAAAGAGAACAACCAATCGCTTTTAGTAACCCTAAAAACAGGAAGAACTATAAAGTGTAATGCTATTGTTTATGCCATAGGTACGCGCCCTAATATGGAGCTTGCCAAACTAGCCAACCTTAAAACTGGCCGAGGTGTAGTTGTAAATGAGTATTTACAAACAAGCAATAGCTCTGTTTTTGCTTTAGGAGAAATAGCAGAATTTAAAGGCGGCCTTTTTGGTATTACTTCTGCCGCTGAACAACAAGCAGATATCGCAGCTAAATATATTTTAGGAGACAAAAGTAGTATATACAATGGCTCTGTTTTAATGAATATATTAAAGTTCGAAAACCTAGACTTATGTAGCCTAGGAATGGTAAACACCCCAAGTAACGATAGTAGTTACGAGGAAATTATCTTTATGGATGTTAGCAAAAAATACTATAAAAAATGTATTGTAAAAGACGATACACTTTTAGGAGCTATATTAATGGGAGATAAAAACGAATTTGCCGAATTTAAACGCCTTATCGAAGAGCAAATAGAACTGTCTGAAAAGCGAGACGAACTCTTAAGAGGCGCTACAAATTCTGTTCCTATGAAAGGAGAATTAGTATGTTCTTGCAGCCAAGTAGGAGAAGGTAATATTATTGATGCTATACAAGGCGGATGCTCCGATTTTCCAAAACTGTGCTCAGAAACAGGAGCAGGTTTAGGATGTGGTAGTTGTAAACCAGAAATTAGAGAAATATTAAACCAGCAACTAGCAAGCGTTGCAAATTAAGTTAGTACTATTATGAACGACGATTTACACCGTATACTTATAAAAGGAGGCGTAACCTCGCCAGGAGAACTTAAAGATAGTATTGCTATGTTAGAAGCTGCTGGTCTTAAAGAAGTTTATTTTGGCTCTAGGCAAGATTTACTTTTTCCACTAGAAAATGTAGAAGAAGAGCAGATAGAAAAAATATCTAAATTCAACACCGATATTATTCCCGATAGAAATTGCCAAAATATTGTATGCTCCTATGTGTCTTCCGATATTTTTGACATGACTTATTGGCTTAAAGGGTCTACCTATTTATACATTCTAGAGGGTTTTAATTACCTTCCTAAGCTTAAAATAAACATTACAGACCCTAAGCAGCGTTTAGTACCTATTTTTAGTGGTAATCTTAATTTTATAGCTTCGGATAACGAAGATTACTGGTATTTAAACATAAAATTACCCCACTGGAAAAAAGCGGCTTACTACCCTGTTTTAGTCTATAGCTGGGATATTGCAATAATTGCACAAGCTATAGAAGATATTTATGAGGATATTACCGATGTAGACGAGTTATTTTTTATCCTTAGCAAGCAATTAGACACCAACAATAAAGCCATTGAAAAGGAATTAGAGATTCCTTACATTACCTTTCCTTATTATGAAGGGATGAACCGTATGGGAATAGACCAGTATTGGTTAGGTTTGTATTGGAGAAATAATAAATACGATTTAGATTTTCTAAAAGACCTTTGTGAATTTTGCCTAGATAATAGTATTGGTAAAATATGCATTACCCCATGGAAATCTTTTATTATAAAAGGAATAAAAAGTAGTTGTAGACCAGAATTAGAACGTTTCTTAGGACAAAAAGGGATAAATGTGCGTCACTCACAGTTAGAAATGAATTGGCATTTACCTGTAGATGATAAAGAAGCACTAGAACTTAAAAAATTCTTAGTACGTAGTTTTGACCAGAACGATATTAGTACTTACGGGCTTACTTTTGGTATTAGTAATGATCCTGGTAAACGCTCGCATTTTGCATCGGTTATTATAGAAAAAAATACACAGCCTACTATTGTTAAAGATTTTGATTATAGACCTACTTATAATGTGCTATACTTTAAAAACTTTAACCCCAATACACAAATTTACAAAGCCTATGCGCAAGATGTAGATAAAATAGAATTACCCGGCTTATTAATGGAGCTTAGTAAAAACTATTTTAAGCAAATGGGAGAAGATAAAACACCCAAAAAAGCTACAACAAAAGAGAAAGTCACTAATTTAAAAGAAGTACACCAGTGCGAATCTTGTTTCTCTGTATATGATGCCTCTTATGGCGACCAAAAAGCAGATATCCCAGCAGGCACATTATTTAAAGACCTACCAGATTCTTATATCTGTAGTGTTTGCGATGCTCCTAAAACTGCCTTTAAAAAAACTAGTTTGGTAGTTTTATAACACAGAAATTAATAGTGTAAACAGTATAAAAAAGGCCATAAACAATTAATGTTTATAGCCTTTTTTATTAATTTTACACGTAGTATCAGTAAATACCAACACTTTTCATTTATTTCTAATTAATCAATCTCTACGGCACAAGTTACAAACTCTTTAGCAGGGGGGCGGGTAATGAATCACCAACTATGGAAGTTTATCATAATTTTTGAGACCTCTTTCAACGGAACCATTTCCACTAGGCTTAATTTTTGAATAAGTAGCAAAACCAACTGTAAAACAATTATTATTCCAATAATATACTGGCGTAGGTATATTACTCTTATCTTTTGGCCAATTTTCTTTAAAAACATATTTGGAAGAATCTAATTTATTTTCAATCACAATTGCTTTATCATTTACTAACTCCCAATTATGGTTATTAATATCCCAACATATCCCCAATTCATCTCCTAATCCTAATTTAGGTGTTTTAGAAATGTCTAAAACAATAATATTTTCTTTTGGAATTGTTTTATGTTTACCTAATGCAATCACTCTTCTATTTTTATTATAAAGACTAAATACAGTGATTACTTGGGATTTATCCTGAGGCATTAAATATATTACTTTACTTTCGGATTCTCCATGTTTTATGCAATTCGTAAAAAGCAATAAAACTATGATGATTATTTTTAAAACTTTCATTTATATAAGATTACTTATTTCTTTTTCTTTGCCTTCTCCTTTTACCCGATTCAGCTTGTGATTTTCTTCTTAATGACCTCCCTATTGTATAACCAAATTTTTGGGCTTCAATAGTTTGCTTACCTTCAATCTTCCAATTAATTGATGGAGCTCCCTCCGCTAGCGCTAGTATTTACTAGTGCTGTAACTTATGCTAAAAACCCAATAGCATCTATTTCTATAATAGTAGTATCATCCTGAAAATTTCTAGCACTACTATATTTCCAATCTACAGTATTTATTACAAAACCAGTTTCTACAGGGTTATTATGAATATAGTCTATTTTTTGTTTAATTACTTTTTCGCTCCATAACTTAATAGGTTTATTATGATGTTGCCAAAATTGATATTTAGATATATTTCCTTGTTTTTTACCTGCTCTCTCAAACATCCATAATAACCATTCTTTTCTACTTTCTTGTGGATTATCTGTTATAGCTTCTATTACTTTCTTTGCTGTATGTCTTTTAAAATCTCTTACTAATTCTGATGGTTGTTCTTTAGCACTTCTAAATACAAAATGTACATGACTTGGCATAAAGCAATAACAGTACAACTCCATCCCTTTTTC
>CALHVB010000131.1 GCA_938039345.1 uncultured Sediminicola sp. | reverse complement strand
AAATGATTGTATATTTGCGGCTGGCAAGTCCTACACGACTAGCTCCTGCAAAATCCCCCAGGGTGGGAACGCAGCAAGGGTATGTGGTTGAGCAGTGCGATGTAGGTAGCTTGCCTTTTTTTATGCTTTTTTGTTAAAAAGCATCCTTATAAACTTCTCTTTTATTTACTGTCTATCTGTTATTTTTATTTGTTAATTTGTGCTCTTATATATTTTAAGATAAATATGGAACGCAAAGTTGTATTAATTACTGGTGGGTCTTCAGGAATAGGAAAATCTATTGGGGTTTATTTAAAGTCTAAAGGTTTTATCGTTTATGGTACTACAAGAAGCTTAGCTAAATACCCTAATTTTTCGGATTTTAATTTATTAGAATTAGATGTTAGAAGTACAGCTACTATACAAAAAGCAATTGCTATACTAATAGAAAAAGAAGGTAGCATAGATGTATTGGTAAATAATGCAGGAATAGGAATTACCGGACCTATTGAAGAAACACCACACGATGAAATATTAAAAACATTTGAAACCAATTTTCATGGCCCTTTACATATGGCGAAAGCTGTGTTACCGCACATGAGAAAGCAGAAAGCAGGTCTTATTATAAATATTACTTCAATTGCTGGTTATATGGGATTACCCTACAGAGGAATTTATTCTGCTTCTAAAGGAGCATTAGAAATTGTTACCGAAGCATTACGAATGGAAACTAAAGATTTTGGAGTTCATTTTACTAATTTAGCGCCTGGTGATTTTGCTACGAATATAGCTTCAGGTAGGTATCATGCTCCCATTGTAGCTAATTCTCCATACGAAAAACCATATAGTAATACACTAAAAATAATGAATGATCATGTGGATAGTGGACAAGATCCAATTAAAGTTGCCGAAAAGGTTTTCGAGATAATAAAAATAAATAAACCGAAGGTACATTATACCGTTGGTGAATTTTTACAACAATTTTCATTGTTTTTAAAGAGAATTTTACCCGATAAAATGTATGAGAAACTACTCTTAAACCATTATAAGTTGTAATTTTGCTACGGATTTTTGTAAAAATCTCTAGAGATAAATATTCATAATTTAAAAAAGAATAAAAATGAAATTTTTTATTGATACAGCAAACCTTGATCAAATTAAAGAAGCAGAAGATTTAGGTGTTTTAGACGGTGTAACTACCAATCCATCATTAATGGCTAAAGAAGGTATTACTGGTGAAGAAAATATTTTAAATCACTACAAAAAAATCTGTGACATTGTAGCAGGAGATGTTTCTGCAGAGGTAATTGCAACAGATTATGAAGGAATGGTAAAACAAGGAGAAGAGTTAGCAGCTTTAAATCCTCAGATTGTAGTTAAGTTACCATTAATAGAAGATGGTATTAAAGCTTGTAAATACTTTACAGACAAAGGAATTAAAACAAATGTAACTTTAGTTTTTTCTGTAGGACAAGCATTATTAGCTGCTAAAGCAGGAGCTACTTATGTTTCTCCATTCTTAGGTCGTTTAGATGATATTTCTACTGATGGATTAAATTTAATTGAAGAAATCCGTACAGTATATGATAACTACGGTTATAAAACTCAAATTTTAGCAGCATCTGTACGTAATACAATGCATATTGTTAATTGTGCTAAATTAGGTTCTGATGTAATGACAGGTCCTTTAAGTGCTATTAAAGGTTTATTAAAGCACCCATTAACAGATATTGGTTTAGCTAAATTCTTAGAAGATTACGCTAAAGGAAACGAATAATAAAATATTCTTTTTAATAAAGCAAAAGCCCATAATTAATAATTATGGGCTTTTATATTTTTGAGTTTTAAGTATTAATAGGGCACATGCTCTGTAATTTCTAAACCATAACCCACAAGACCTACACGTTTAATTTGTGTAGAATTACTCATAAGTTTTATTTTACTAATATTTAAATCGTGTAATATTTGTGCTCCAACACCAAAATCTTTAGCATCCATACCTATTCTTGGTGCTTTTACTATTTCGTTAGCGTTTTGTTGCTCTTTTAATTCTTTTAAGCGTCTTAATAAATTAAAAGATTGAGATTGCTGATTTATAAAGACAAAAGCTCCTCTACCTTCTTTATTAATGGCATTAAACATGTCTTCTAATTTCTTATCAGGATTATTAGTAAGAGTTCCTAGAATATCATTATTAACAAGCGTAGAATTAATACGAGTTAATACTTCTTCATTTTTTTTCCAGGTTCCTTTTGTAAGTGCAATATGTATTTGGTTATTGGTAGTCTGCTTATATGCTCTTAATCTAAAATCTCCAAAACGCGTAGTTATAGTAAAATCTTCTTGCTTATCTATAAGGCTATCGTGCTCCATACGATAAGCCACTAAGGATTCTATAGTAACTATTTTTAAATCAAACTTTTTGGCAACATCGTACAACTGTGGTAACCTTGCCATACTACCATCTTCATTCATAATTTCTACAATAACACCAGCAGGTTTTAAACCCGCTAA
Organism: uncultured Sediminicola sp.; assembly: GCA_938039345.1. Next base: position 14,400 of record CALHVB010000131.1, on the reverse strand, counting down.
TCTTGCAAAATCTATGGCAGCTTCTGTATGTCCTGTACGTCTTAAAACGCCACCCTCTTTAGCTACTAAAGGAAATATATGTCCGGGGCGAGCTAAATCGTGCGGTTTTGTTGTTTCTTTAGTAAGCGCCTGCATAGTTTTAGAACGATCAGAAGCAGATATACCCGTTGTTACACCATTACCTCTTAAATCTACAGAAACTGTAAATGCAGTTTCCATAGGATCCGTATTATTGTTCACCATCATATGAAGGCCCAATTCCTTACATCTACCTTCGGTAAGTGGTGCGCAAATAAGACCTTTGCCATGTGTAGCCATGAAATTTATCATTTCGGGAGTTGCCAACTCAGCAGCAGCTAAAAAATCTCCTTCATTTTCTCTATTCTCATCATCTACAACTATAATTACTTTGCCGTTTTTAATGTCGGCAATAGCTTCTTCAATTGTATTTAGTTGCATTTCTTTTTTCATATGCTGTTAGATTGAAGTATCAATGTTTTTCTTCTTAGATAGTTTTTGAAATAAAGCCTTAAAGAAATCAACAATAACCCCTCCAATATTAATTAAACCTCTATCATTTGTTGCTCTATGGGTTAAAAAAACTCCCAAAGGAAGCATAATTAAGGTAGATAGCCACGCACCTAATATTGGGTGTATATTTCCTTCTTTTGCATAATTTTGCGCAAATACACCTAAAAAATAATAGGTTAAAAAAAGTATTATGGCAATTACCATAGGTAAGCCTAAACCACCTTTTCTAATAATAGCTCCAAGTGGTGCTCCTACAAAAAATAATATGATACAACCAAGTGCTAGTGCGTATTTTTGGTGTAAAGATAAAATATGTAGATTATATATTTTATACCTTCTTTCTAAATCATCTTTTTTTCCTTTAATAGAATTAAGGATATTAGTAGTAGTGTTTTTTGCTCCGGTAACTATTGAAGCGCGTTGAAATTCTTTGTATTTACCAATAATACTATCTATTGGTAGTATTACCATTTTACTTAAATCGGTAGTATCTTTATTAACAGTATCAGTAACCTTTATACCTTCTATTATTTTTTGAGTCTTTTTCTTTTTTTCTTTTTGAAAAGCACCCATACGAGCATTTATATTTTTAGAAAATGCACGAACTATTTTTAGGTTATTATCTTTTAAGGAATCTATATCTTTTAGCAAACGAGAAACATTCTTCATTTTATTGGTGCTAACATTGCTTTCGGCATTTAAATCTACATTGTTAGCTTTAGATAAATCGGTGTTTATGGTATATGTTTCAAAATCGGCTTTAACATAAGGATTTTTGTCTTTTCCTTTCTTTTTTTTAGATATTACTTCTTTATAATAATGCCCATCTTTTAGTACTAACTGAAGAATATCTGAGGATTCACTACTAATAAGTTCACCTGTTTTTGCTTTAATAACCGTATTATTTATATCAGAGTTATTTACACGTTGTTTTTCGTGAATAATTACTTTTTCTAGAAAACGGTCTTTTTCCCCATATTTTTTATCGACCTTCATATTCATAGAAGTTTCTTCTATATCACTAAAAACACCTTCTGCAATTACCGCAGATGGTTTTACTTTGGCTATATTTTTTCTAAGGTTATATATTTTTTGCTCTGAGGCAGGAATTACTGTATTGGCAAAATAAAAAGTTACAAAAGCTAAAAAAACAATAAAAAGAATTAGACTTCTCATGGCTTTTTGCAATGAAATACCAGAAGCTTTCATTGCAGCAAACTCATAATTTTCTGCAAAATTACCAAAGGTTAATATAGACGATAATAAAACCGTTAGCGGTAAAACTTTCTCTGTTAAGTTAGGCGTTAGGTATAAAAGAAATTTACCAACTATATAAATATCTAAACCCTTACCGGCTAAATCGTCTATGAACAGCCATATAGATTGAAATATGAATATAAACATTAGTATTACAAATGCGCTAACAAAGTTAGATACAAATGTTGTTAAAATGTAACGGTCTAAAATCTTCAATGTTCTAATTTCTTATAATGTAGTAACCTTCTTCTTTGTACTTATTTTCGTCAAAAGTAAATAAGGTTTTTGATAAAGACTGGTTTGTTTTAAAAGAATTAACGATAATTGTTGTTTTTGTAGCATCTTTACCTGTGTATATAAGCTTAGAAATATGATTTGTTTCTATATCTATACCTAATAAAATTGTTGCTATTTCAGAATTTGTATCGATTGGAATTAATTTTATAAACTGTATTTTTCTTCCTTTAACGTTTTGTAAAATATCCCACTGGTAGGTATGTCCTTCTTTATAAAAAGTAAGCATTTTAGAAGGAGAGATACTATCATCATCTGTTTTAGATTCTATAGTTACTTCTTCGTTATCAGGAACAATGGTATATACTTTACTACCATCGAACAATTGCTGTGCTCCAAAAGAGTTTAAAACATATTTATCTCCAGATAGTGTTACATTCCCTCTAGTTTCTTGGCTAATATTTGCTTCAGTATTATTTAAAGTGTATTTAAAATCTACAAAAATATTATCGTAGCTTTTTACTTTATTGTATACTTTATCTAGTAAAGTCTTTGCTTTTTCTGAGTTTTGAGCATTCGTAAAAGTTGATGTAAGGATAAGGGCTAATAAGAATAATTTTCTCATTGTTTTTTTATTTTTTTTCATTGTTAAATAATTGTTCTAGAGCTACCATGTCTGGTACATAAACTTGTCTTGCTTTACTTCCTTCAAAAGGACCAACAATACCCGCAGCTTCTAATTGATCAATAATTCTGCCAGCTCTGTTATAGCCTAATTTTAATTTACGTTGTATTAAAGAAGCTGATCCTTGTTGTGCTATTACAATAACTTCGGCAGCTTGTTTAAACATAGCATCTCTTTCTGATACATTATTATCAAGACTTGTGCCAGAATCTTCGTTCCCTACGTATTCTGGTAGTAAATGCGCATCTGGGTAAGCGCGTTGTGAGCCTATGTATTCTGTTATCTTAGCAACTTCTGGTGTATCCACAAATGCACATTGTATTCTGGTTACATCATTTCCTTGTGTATATAGCATATCTCCACGACCAATTAACTGATCGGCTCCTTGTGCATCTAAAATTGTTCTAGAATCTATTTTAGAGGTTACTCTAAAAGCAATTCTGGCAGGGAAGTTCGCTTTTATAATACCAGTAATAACATTTACAGATGGTCTTTGTGTTGCTATAATTAAATGTATACCAATAGCTCTGGCTAATTGGGCAAGTCTGGCAATAGGAGTTTCAACCTCTTTACCAGCCGTCATAATTAAATCTGCAAATTCATCTATAACTAACACAATGTAAGGTAAAAACATGTGTCCGTCATTTGGATTTAATTTTCGGGTTTTAAATTTTTCGTTGTATTCTTTTATATTACGAACCATTGCTGTTTTTAATAGCTCATAACGGTTATCCATTTCTATACACAAAGAATTAAGTGTGTTTATTACTTTGGCGTTATCTGTAATAATAGCATCTTCAGAATCTGGAAGTTTTGCTAAGAAATGTCTTTCTATTTTATTGAATAGTGTTAATTCTACTTTTTTAGGATCTATTAAAACAAATTTTACTTCAGCAGGGTGTTTTTTATAGAGTAGGGAGGTAAGTACAGCATTTAAACCAACCGATTTTCCTTGTCCTGTTGCACCTGCCATTAATAAGTGAGGCATTTTAGCTAAATCTACTACAAAAGTTTCATTACTAATAGTTTTACCAAAAGCTATTGGTAATTGCATTTCTGCTTTTTGAAACTTGCTAGAGGTTATAGCCGAACGCATAGATACAATAGAAGGGTTTTTATTTGGTACTTCTATACCTATGGTTCCTTTCCCTGGTATTGGAGCAATAATACGTATACCAAGTGCAGCTAATGACAAAGCTATATCATCTTCTAAATTTTTTATCTTAGAAATACGAACTCCGGCATCAGGAACAATCTCATACAATGTAACCGTAGGACCAATGGTAGCTTTTATTTGTGCAATACCAATCTTGTAGTTTTTTAAAGTCTCTACAATTTTATTTTTATTCTCTTCTAATTCTTCTTGGTTAATTGTAATTCCTCCTGTTGCGCCATGTTGGTCTAGTAATTCTATAGTTGGAAACTTATAATTACCAAGTTCTAGAGTAGGATCAAACTCTCCAAAATCATCTACTAATTTATCTGCTAAAGAAGTTATTTCATCTTTTTCTTCTGCTACAGGAGCTATTTCCATAGCAAGTTCTTCTTCTGCTACAATATCTTCTTCAGGAGCTACCTCTATTTTAAATTCATCCTTGGCAATAACTTCTTTTTCTTCTTTTATTGGCGGAATGTCTTCTTTATGTGTGTAGGTGTCAATTATAACTGGAGCTTCTTCTTCAGTGCTAGAACTAATATTTTCTTCTTTATCCTCATTTTTAAACTCAGATGCAATACTATTTTTCTTTTGATTAAAATAACTAATAATACGGTCTGGTGTAAATTTAAATAAACGTACCAGAATAATAATTAATCCAAATATTAATAATAAGAACACACCTATTTTTCCTGTGTAATCTTGGAGAAAATCATTCATCTCATAACCTATGAGCCCGCCAAGTAATGGTTTTGTATTTGCAAAGAATCCTAATGCAATGGATATCCATATCATAAATACTAATCCCCATATCCATTTTTTTAGATTCCCTTTTTTTTCTAAACTAAAAAATAAAGAGATACCACTAATAAAAAGCAAAAATGTTAGAATAATTGATGCTATTCCAAAGCCTTTATAAATAAAAAAGTGGCTAACACTTGCTCCAAATTTATTTAATAAATTTTTGGCTTGTTCGTTTCTATCAGAAAACTCAGAGAGTAAACTTTGATCTTCTTGCCAGTTGAAATAAAAGGAAACAAAAGAGAAGAATAAGGCAATACTAAAAAGCATTAGTAAGCTTCCTAATATAATTTTATTCTGTTTGGATAGTTTAAAATCTGCCTTTTTCTTAGTAGGTGCAGGCTTTGATTTTTTTTCCTTCTTCTTTACCATTAAATAATTAATTCTTTAGGACTAAAATACAAATTTACGAATGAAGCCGTATGTATCTGTAGTTTTAAAAAATTTTGGGGATATAAATAATTAGCCCAACAATAGTAGCAGCTATAGCTACCAACATTACAGCTCCTGCCGATACATCTTTTATAAATCCAATTTTAGGGTCGTATTCTGGTTGTATATAATCTGCAATTTTTTCCACTGCTGTATTTAAACCTTCGGCTCCTAATATTAAACCAATAGCAAGTATTTGTACAATCCATTCTATATTAGAAATATCAAAATAAAACCCAAGAATAGTAACTATAATAGCTAAACAAACCTGAATTTTTATACTTGCTTCTGTTTTTACGAGTAGAAAAGCTCCTTTTAAAGCAAATCCTACACTTTTAATTCTATTTACTAGGAACGATTCTTTAGGCATCTAATAAAGCTTCTAATGCTGCTTTGTAATTTGGTTCATCTACAGTTTCTGCAACTTGTTCTGTATATACTACTTTTCCGTTTTCATCTATAACAACAATTGATCTAGATAATAAACTAGCTAAAGGGCCATCTGTAAAGGCTACTTGATATGCTTTTCCAAAATTACCATCTTTAAAATCAGATAATGTTTCTACTTTATCAATACCTTCTGCGCCACAAAAACGTGCTTGCGCAAATGGTAAATCTTTAGAGATACATAATACCACAGTATTTTCTAATTCTGCAACTTCTGTATTAAATTGGCGTACAGATTGTGCACAAGTACCAGTATCTACACTAGGAAATATGTTTAAAACAACTTTTTTTCCTTTATAATCGGCTAATGAAGCACTAGATAAATCATTTTTTGTTAAGTTAAATTCAGGTGCATTACTTCCTTTTGCAGGTAAGTTTCCTAATGTATTTAATATATTTCCTTTTAAAGTTACAGTAGCCATAGGTAATTGTTTTAAATTTCGTGTGAAATTAAAAAATATATAGCTTATATGTAAGGATTTTGAATAAAAAAAGCCCTCTATTAATAGAAGGCTTTGGTTTAAGTAGTATTTACTTAATTATTTGTCTATTGAACCTGTAACACGTTGCATAAAATTATTTAATGCATCTTTTTTAGAGATTCCTTCTTTTATAGATTTATTTACTTCTATTGCTCCGTATAGGTTAGAAATTAATTCTCCTATAACATCTAGTTCTTCATCTTTTAATGAAGAAACATCTGTTAAAGCTTCTAATGTTTCAATAGTTTCTATTACGTAATCTTCATCATTTTCCTCAATGAAGTTCGTAAGATGTTTAATTACTGGTAACTTCATTTACAAGTTCTTTTAAAACGTCGTACTTATTAGTTTGAACCTGATTTTTAAACTTTCCGTCCGTGAAAGATGCAAAAGTAGGTAAGTTGTCTACGTTTGCTAATTTTCTAGATTCTGGAAATTTTTCAGCATCAGCAATTACAAAAGTAATCGTATCATGAGTAGTAGCTTCTTTTTTAAATTTAGGCTTCATAATACGGCAATTACCACACCATGTTGCAGAATATTGAACTACTACATTTTTATTGTTAGCAATTATCTCTTGTAAATTATCTTGTTCTAATTCTAAAAGCATTTCGGGCTATTTTTTAGATGATTAATACTAATTACCATTCCCAAATTTTTAGGAATGGTAATTTTAATAGTTGTGTAAATTAGTTTACGTGTGCTGCTAAGTACTCCGCTGTACCTTTAGCATTTGCTTGCATAGCATCTTTACCTTCTTCCCAGTTTGCAGGACAAACTTCTCCTTTTTCTTGTACATGCGTATACGCATCAATTAAACGTAAAAACTCACTTACGTTTCTACCTACTGGCATATGATTAATTCCTTCATGGAAAACGGTACCTTCTTCGTCTATTAAATAAGTAGCTCTGTATGTTACATTATCACCATCTACTGTAATTACTCCTGTTTCTTCGTTGTAGTTTTCGTTAGATATATCTAAAATACCTAAAGTAGAAGCTAAGTTTCTGTTGCTATCTGCAAGTAATGGGTAAGTAACACCTTCTATACCACCATTGTCTTTAGCTGTGCTTAACCATGCAAAATGTACTTCTGCTGTATCACAAGAAGCTCCAATAACTATTGTGTTTCTTTTTTCGAATTCTCCTAAAGCAGCTTGGAAAGCGTGTAATTCTGTTGGACATACAAATGTAAAATCTTTTGGATACCAAAATAAGATTACTTTTTTGTTGTTCTTTTTTGCTTCTTCTAAAACATTAATTTTAAAAGTATCTCCCAATTCGTTCATTGCATTAACATCTAAACTTGGGAATTTTTTACCTACAAAAGCCATATTATAATATTTATTAATTGTTTAATTCTGGCGCAAATTTAACGCTAAAAACAGTTTTATTAAACAATAAGAATTTAAAAAACTTATAGTAAAATAGTTGTTGTAAATACTAGTAAAAATAACAAGTAATTATTGAATGATTAAAATAAAAATGTAGTTGAATTTATGAAGTTTACATTTTTATCTAAAGTGCTAATTAATAATTATTTAGTTCTAAATATTATTTATGTTTGTTATTCTTAATTTATAATTAATGACGAAATCATTTTACCCTAAAAGACTTAACTCTAAATGGAAAATTATCTGGATTTTAGTTCAGGTGGTTATAATTACTATAGGATATTACTTATTTGTTTATGAATCTTTTAGATATAAATCATGGAATAATATCCTTGGTGGAACAATGGTTGTAGTTGGTTTTTTGTTTATTATAATGGCTTTTATTGATAGCCCTCATGGGAAAAAACGATTAGATAGGTTAAAATTTTATATTCCTTTTATATTATTTGGATTAGGGTCCATCTATTTATTAACATCGCAAAGAACTAACTTTTATAAGCAACAAGCATTGGTTCCTACTTTGGCAGAAATAATTGGGAAAGAAAGAGAAAAGACACTTTTGAGTAGAAGTAGAAGTAGAACGTATGCAATAATACGATACTCTAATAATGGGCAAGAGATAATACAGCAAATTGATGATTATGGAGATAGATATGTAATTGGACATTATGTTCCAATAAAATACTCAGAAAAAGAACCTGAATTATTTATAATAAATTATGATTATAAGGAATAAATAAATCATTAATTATTATTTTTTTAGTTGCCTAATCTTAATATTTAAAGCCGCAAATAATAATGTAGTGAAAGGGCTTAACCAGTTAAAAATGGCATATAGCGCATAATCAAAAACACTTACTCCTAAAACACCAGATTGGTATGCGCCACAAGTATTCCAAGGAATAAGCACAGAAGTAACTGTACCAGAATCTTCTAGTGTTCTGCTTAAATTCTCAGGAGCCAAACCTCTATCACTATAGGCTTTTTTAAACATTTTACCGGGAATAACTAAGGCAAGGTATTGATCACTGGCTATGGTGTTTAATCCCAAGCACGCTAATACTGTAGTAGCAAATAAGCCAAACACACTTGTAGCAACAGCTAATAAGGATGCTGTTATTTTAGATAATGCACCTATAGCATCCATAATACCACCAAAAACCATAGCGCAACAAATTAGGTAAATGGTCCAAAGCATGCCTTTCATACCACCAGCACTAAATAATTCGTTTAGTTTTTCATTATCGGTAACTATTTCGGTATCAATAAAAATAGCATTAAAAATAGCTGTTACATGCGACTTAGATAAGTTAGATAGTACTTCTTCTTGAAATATCATGGCAAAACCACCAGCTAAAGCAATACCTACACCTAAAGCAATTAAGGGTCTTGTTTTTAATAAAATTAATGCAATTACAATTCCTGGTACAATAAATAAATAAGGATTTATATTAAAAGTATCGTTAATGGTAGTTAATAAACTGCCAATATCAGCACTACCTGTAGTATCTATATTAAAACTAAGAATAGTAAATACAATAAGTGTAATAATAATTGTAGGTACCGTTGTAATAGCCATATACCTTATATGAGTAAATAAATCGGTGCCTGCCATTGCTGGTGCTAGATTGGTAGTATCGCTTAAAGGAGACATTTTATCTCCAAAATAGGCGCCAGATATAACTGCTCCTGCAATCATTCCTGTGGGTATTCCCAAGGCTGTTCCAATGCCAACTAATGCAATACCAACAGTAGCAGAAGTGGTCCAAGAACTTCCTGTAGCAATAGAAATTATAGCAGCAATAACTACCGATGCTGGTAAAAATATAGACGGATTTAATATTTGTAAACCATAATAAACCATTGCGGGTATAATACCACTAATTAACCATGTCCCAGCAAGTGCGCCAACTAAAAATAATATCATAATAGGAACAAAAACACTTTTTAAATTTTCAAATATTTCTTTTCCCATTGTTGTTATAGAAGTTTTATAAATAAAACCAACAATGGCAGCAATAACTCCGCCTATTAATAGTATAAACTGATTAGAATAGGCACCTAATGCTTCACCGTCAGCAAAAAAGATGTTGTATGCTAACATTAACATTAATAAAAAAACGGGAATTAATGATGCTACAATATTTAACTCCTTATTCTCTACGATATTTTCATTCACAGGGTCGGAGGTCATATTGTTTTTCATGCAAAAAAAGAATTAGTTATCTTGTAATATTACGATTTTGACTATTGTTGTGCAAATTGATAAAACTCATTTGTGTTATCAATAAACTAAACTATATATTGTTACACGAAATACAATAAACAATTGTTTATATTAGATAGTCACAAAAACACTTGTGCAATGTTGTATTTTTATCTGTGATGCGCTGTTGTATACAGAAAAATAGCAGTAATTTTACATTAATTATAATATAATAATATTGATTTATGAGTTCATTTGATGTTGCCGTTATAGGCTCTGGTCCTGGTGGGTATGTTGCAGCTATTCGTTGTGCGCAATTAGGGATGAAAACAGCACTAATAGAGAAATACTCAACTTTAGGGGGTACATGTCTTAATGTTGGTTGTATACCTTCTAAAGCATTACTAGATTCTTCGCATCATTATGAAGATGCAGTAAAACATTTTAACGATCACGGGATAGAAGTTTCTGGTGAAGTAAAAGTGAATTTAGAAAAAATGATTGCTCGTAAGCAGGGGGTTGTAGATATGACTACTAAGGGTATTCAGTTTTTAATGGATAAAAATAAAATTACTGTTTTCGAAGGCTTAGGTAGTTTTAAAGATGCTACGCATATAGATATAAAAAAGAACGATGGTACAACAGAAACCATTGAAGCTAAAAATACTATTATTGCAACTGGCTCTAAACCATCAACATTACCTTTTATTACGTTAGATAAGAAAAGAGTTATTACTTCTACAGAAGCTTTAGAATTAAAAGAAATACCAAAACACTTAGTTGTTATAGGAGGTGGCGTTATTGGCTTGGAATTAGGACAGGTATATAAAAGGCTAGGAGCAGAAGTTACTGTGGTAGAATACGCAAATCGTATTATTCCAGGGATGGATGCAGGACTTTCTAAGGAGTTAATGAAAGCGATGAAGAAGCAGAAAGTTAAATTTAATCTTTCTCATAAAGTAAAGTCAGTTGTAGCTAAAGGAAAAGAGGTTATTATTAAAGCAGATGATAAAAAAGGAGAAGAAGTAACAATCTCTGGAGATTATTGTTTAGTTGCTGTTGGTAGAAGACCTTTTACAGACGGATTAAATTTAGAAGCTGCAGGTGTAAAATTAGATGATAGGGGTAGGGTAGATGTTAATGCGCATTTACAAACCAATGTAGCTAATATATATGCTATTGGTGATGTTATTAAGGGAGCAATGTTAGCGCATAAAGCAGAAGAAGAAGGAACTTTAGTTGCGGAAATATTAGCAGGACAAAAACCGCATATAGATTATAATTTAATTCCTGGAGTTGTGTATACTTGGCCAGAGGTTGCTGCTGTTGGTAAAACTGAGGAAGAATTAAAAGAAGCTGGTGTGGCTTACAAAACAGGACAATTTCCAATGCGTGCTTTAGGGCGTTCTAGAGCTAGTGGGGATGTAGATGGGTTTGTAAAGATATTAGCAGATAAAACTACAGATGAAGTTTTGGGAGTACATATGATTGGAGCACGTTGTGCAGATTTAATTTCAGAAGCTGTTACAGCAATGGAATTTAGAGCATCTGCGGAGGATATAGCACGTATGAGTCATGCACACCCAACATATTCAGAAGCTGTAAAAGAAGCTGCATTAGCGGCAACAGAAGATAGAGCTTTACACGTTTAAAATAAGTTATATACATAAAAAAGAGCAACCCTAAGGTTGCTCTTTTTGCTTATAAGAATTAGTACAAATTATTTCCCATTATTCATCCATAGCGTATGTTTTCAAATGGCGGATTGCTGTATTCTTTGTTTTTGTAAAGAGCTAACATTAAGTATATTATTAGTCTTTATTTTTAACTACAAATTTTCTACAGCAATAACATCTGCTAGTTCTAAGTCTTCATCTATACCATTGGTTTTAGACATAGAATTTTTTATTTCGGTGAACTTTTTTATTTGTTCTAGTTCATCCTCATCACCAGAAAAATAAGGAAATACATCTATAATAGGAGATTCTGATACTGCGGGTATGGTAAATTCGCTTAAGGTATCTTTTAATACTTTAAAAGTATTTTCATAAGCTTCCTTTACATCGTTGGCTTGTACTAATAAATATTGATTTGTTTTTCTTTCTTTACCACTTTCCTCATCAAAAGCAATTAAAGAGACTTTAGATTTAAACCATCTGTCCGAGTTTTCAAATGGATGTATTTCGGCATAGTTAGCAACTTTTATATTTGTTATCTTAACTTCATCGCTATCACTTAAATAAGCCGATACTTCTTTTGTAATTCTGCTTTCTGCCTCAGTATAAGAAATAGCATCTACAAGAAAAGGTTCTGTTTTTACTTTTTGTATCCCAGATGCTTCATCTAGTTTCCTATATTTTACTTTACATTCAAACCAAGTAGCACTCATATCTTTTATCTTTTAAAAGCGCCAAATATAGAATTTAGCAATATCAAAAAAGTAAAAAAAGAGAATAGATATTCACAATTTCAGTATATGTTTTGTACATCATTTATCCTTAGTAACTTAGAGTAACATGAGCTCTACTATAAAAAAAACCTGTGAAGATAGAGTTTCACAGGTTTGTTGTAAAGTACCTTAATATAAATTATACTTAACTGTTATTTTTTACTCTGTTCGGCTTTTTCTTTAAGTTTTCTGTGCTTTTTTATTGATTCATTATAGATTATGAATTTCATTTTCTGAATTTCACTTTTTATCTTAAATTCAATCTCATCATTAGCAGAAAGATACTTTCCTTGGTAAATATAATCACCATCTTCTTCATCTAACCTTAATTTAACTTTTTCTCCTATAGCATTAGCAGTTTCTACCACTAGGTATACTATTTTATCTTCTACTCTTGCGCTGGTAATTCGTTCTCCATCCATATTTTCAAAATACATTTCTTTAAATTCTGGAGATGGTTTCTCTTTTTTTTGAGCGCTTAAAGCTGTAGTTACTAATATTAAAAATACTGTGGTTAAAATTCTAAATTGTTTCATTATTGTTTTTTTTAGTAAATATATGTGTGTAATAGTTTTTGTTGTATGCTTTAACCTATATCCGTAGCGCATAATCTTATATCCGATACTATTTCTAGGTGTTAAATGAACTTAAGATTTATACTTACAAATTAATTTTTGCCTTTGAGTTTAGTTTTTTTATTCTATTTTTTTCTGCTTCGGAAAACTTATTACCTTTAAGCTTTAGTTTTTCTAGACTAATTAATTTACTTATATCTAAAGAGAAATTTGTGAGTTCATTTTCTTCAACATATAATCTTTCTAATTTTGTTAATTTTTCTATACTTAAAGGCAAGTATTGTAATTTATTGTTATTAACATTTAAATGTCTTAAATTAATAAGTTTATCTATTTCTTTAGGAATACTTGTTAGTTGGTTACCATTAAGACTAAGGGATTTTAACTTTATTAATAAATCTATTGTTTTTGGAACAGTTTTTAATTGGTTTTTTTTAATATGAAGCCCTGTTAAGCTGCTTATATTTCCTATTTCGTTAGGAATATTAGTTATTTGATTTTCATTAATTGAAAAGAAACTAAGCTTGGTTAATTTTTCAATTTCTTTAGGAATACTTTTTAATTTATTATTATTAATACTAAACCATTTTAAGTTAGATAGCATGCCAATTTCTTTAGGGATACTTTTTAATTTATTATCATTAAAATTAAAATTATTCAATTTTGTTAAGGCTAATATTCCTTGAGGAAAAATAGATAATTTATTTTTTTCTAGAAAAAGTAATTCTAAGCTAGCTAGTTGCTCAATTTCTATAGGAAGTTCTACTAACTTGTTATTATTAAGTTCAAGAACTTTTAATTGTTTTAGTTGCCCTATTTCTGTGGGTAAACTTATAAGATTATTGTGCTTTAAATGGAGATTTTTTAAATTAATTAATAATCCAATTTCTATAGGAAGTCTTATTAATTCGTTTTCGTTAAGATAAAGAGCGTTAAGTTTTTTTAATTGTCCTATTTCATCAGGAAGTGTTATTAATTTATTAGCTCTAATGTTTAGAATTTTTAAATTAATTAACTGTCCTATTTCGTTAGGTAGTTGAGTTAATTTGTTTTCTTTTAAATTTAGGGTTCTTAAGTTTTCTAATTGTCCAATTTCATCAGGAAGCACTGTTAACTTATTTCCTTTAAGCTTAAGTCTTCTTAAATGAGTTAAATTGCCTATGGTAGTGGGTAAACTTGTTAAATTTTGATTAGATAAATCTAATTCATATACCTTATCTGCATTTTTAAGCGCTTTTTTTAAAGAATAATATATTTTTCCCTTTTGGGCAATTAAGCTATGCACTCCAAAAAAAAGTATGAATAGTAAAAGTATTTTCTTCATGTTTCAGTTTTTACAATCTAAAAATAGTATCAAAGCGTCTTTAGCTATATAAGAGACTTATATTTGATTTAATTGGATGTATATTCGATGGTATTTAATATTTTATTACCATCATAGCTATAAAAACCCCTATGATTTTAGTCAATAATAGGAGTGAAATATATTATGTTTGAATCTACTTTTTTAATTATATAAGAAGTATTAAATATTATGGACAACTTGGTGCTTTACCATCTAGATACATAAGATTCCAGGCTGTTTCATAACCAATTTTATGGGCAGCCCATGATTTCCATGCACCAGAAGCCTTATCTGTAGGTTCATCACCTAAATCGCAACTACCCGTAAGTATAGTATACATAAACCCTGCTGTTGCTTTATCCAAATCTCGATGCATGTGCCAATTATCACGATAGGCAGATTGTAT
>CALHVB010000130.1 GCA_938039345.1 uncultured Sediminicola sp. | reverse complement strand
GCATGAAGGTAAAAGTAAAATAAGTAGCTTATCACCTAAAGAAATAGGATTTTTAAAAGTAACATCTTTATTGCAAGATGGTAAACCTGTTACGTATAATGAGGAAGGAACTATATTGGTTGTAGAACTGGCAAAACCTATCCTTTCTGGGGAAAGCACAACTTTTCATATGGTTTTTAAGGGGCAAGTACCCATACAAATAAGGCGTTCTGGTAGAAATAGTAAAGAAGGAGTAGCCCTTTCTATGAGTCAGTGGTATCCTAAAATGGTGGAGTACGATTTTGAAGGTTGGCATCCAAACCCATACATAGCAAGAGAATTTCATGGGGTTTGGGGTAATTTTGATGTAAAGTTAACTATAGATAAAAAATATACCGTTGGTGGTAGTGGTTATTTGCAGAATGCACAAGAAATAGGACATGGTTATGAGTCGCCTGGAACTTTGGTTAAAAAACAAAAAGGTAAAAAATTAACATGGCATTTTAAAGCGCCAAAAGTGCATGATTTTATGTGGGCTGCTGATCCAGAATATTTACACGATACGTTAAAAGTAGAAAACGGACCAACACTTCATTTTTTATACAAAGACAACCCAGAAATATTAGATAATTGGAAAAAATTACAACCTAAAGCTGCGGAAACAATGCAGTTTTTTAGTGATAATATTGGTAAATACCCCTATGATCAATACTCCATAATACAAGGAGGAGACGGAGGCATGGAGTATGCTATGAGTACGCTAATTACAGGAGAGCGTAAGTTTGGTAGTTTAGTGGGCGTTACGGTACATGAAATGGCACATTCGTGGTTTCAACATATACTAGCAACCAACGAAGCAAAATATGAATGGATGGATGAAGGGTTTACGTCATTTATATCAGATTTATGTATGAATAAGATTATGAACCAGAAAAAGGATAATCCTTTTGAAGGTGCTTATAATGGTTATTTTAGATTGGCGACATCAGAGAAAGAACAACCACAAACAACGCATGCAGATAGGTATCATTTAAATTTTGCTTATGGGGCATCTGCATACAACAAAGGAGAGGTGTTTTTATCGCAATTAGGATATGTAATAGGGCAAGAGAATCTTTTAAAAACAATTAAAAAATATTACGAAGATTTTAAATTTAAACACCCAGTTCCTAACGATATTAAAAGAACGGCAGAAAAAGTTTCTGGGATGGAATTAGATTGGTATTTAACAGATTGGACCCAGACTACAAATACTATAGATTATGGTATTAAAGAAGTAGCTGCTAAAGAAAACAAGGTTAGTGTTACTTTAGAAAGAATAGGTCTTATGCCAATGCCCTTAGATCTTTTAATTATATACCAAGACGGAACTCAGGAAACACTTTATGTGCCATTACAAATGATGCGAGGAGAAAAAGAAAATCCTTACGGGCAGTTGCCAAGGAAAGTTTTGCCAGATTGGGCATGGGCATACCCATCTTATGAGTTTGTTATAAATAAACCATTAGAAAGTATAAAAGCAATAGTAATAGATCCATCGCAACTAATGGCAGATATAGATAAGAGTAATAACATATACCATCAAGTTAAAGAATAGAAAACTTATAATGTAGAAGGTCCGTTTGGAGCTATAAATATAGTTTTCAAACGGATTTTCTATTTTTAGCTTAGTTTTGTCAGTAATGAATCAATCTTTCCCTAAAATAGAAAAGCTTAAAAGTAAAAAACAAATAGAACAATTGTTTTCTGAAGGGAAATCTATTTCTATATACCCATTAAAGCTTGTTTATTTAAAAACAAAGTTAGAGACAGGAAAACCAATACAAACGGGAGTAACGGTTTCTAAAAGAAATTTTAAAAGTGCTGTAAAGAGAAATCGTATTAAAAGACTTTTAAGAGAGAGTTATAGATTAAATAAACATTTGGTTTTTAACACGCTAGAGGGCGAATATGCATTTATGTTTTTATATCTTGGTAGAGAAATGCCTATATATCAGGAATTGGAGACTAATATGATTAAGGTATTTCAAAAATTAGTAAAGAAAGAAAAGAATGAAAAAAGCAATTAAAAATAAAATACTTGTTCCTGTATTAGCCATCGTTTTTTTAGTAGTAGGAAGTAGTTTTAAAAGCGATTTTTTTGAAATTGCAAAGCAGATAGAAATATTTACCACCTTATTTAAGGAGTTAAATATGAATTATGTAGATGAAACTAACCCTGCCGAATTAATGGATACGGCCATAAAGAATATGCTAGGAGGTTTAGATCCTTATACTAAATTTTTAAATGAGCAAGATGTAGAAGCTTATAAGATTAATAATAGGGGTAAATATTCTGGTATTGGAGCCATTGTACGTTCTTACAAGGATAAAATTTTAATTGTAGAACCTTATAAAGATTCTCCTGCCGATAAAGCAGGATTAAAAGCCGGAGATGAAATTATAAAAATAGACGATATTGTATTAAAAGATGTAGAAGACGATACTAGTGAGTTGTTAAAAGGAGCTAATGATACAGAAGTTACAGTTACCTATATTAGACAAGGAGAAACTAAAACAACAACTATTACAAGGGCAGCTATTGAAGTAGATGCTGTACCTTACTATAAAATGGTTAATGATAAAACAGGCTATATAGTATTATCTAAATTTAATAAAAAAGCATCGAGTCAAACCAAAGAAGCGCTAATAAACCTTAAGAATGAAGGCGCAGAAAAAATTATTTTAGATTTAAGAGGCAATCCTGGAGGTTTATTGTCAGAAGCTATTAATGTTACTAATTTATTTGTGCCAAAAGGGGAAATTATAGTAACTACAAAATCTAAGGTTAAAAAATTTAATAGAGTATATAAAACAAAAAATACAACTCTAGATACAGAAATTCCTTTAGTAGTATTAGTTAATGGGAGAAGCGCCTCTGCCAGTGAAATAGTTTCTGGAAGTTTACAAGATTTAGATCGTGCTGTAATTATGGGAGCACGTAGTTTTGGAAAAGGTTTGGTACAACGCCCTTTAAAATTAACCTATGGTACGCAATTAAAGGTAACTATATCTCGCTACTATACATCATCCGGAAGATGTATACAATCATTAGATTATTGGAACAGAGATAAAGAAGGTAAGGCAGTTAGAAATACCGAGTTTAATGATTTTAAGACTCGTAATGGGCGTAAAGTACAAGATGGTGGCGGTGTATTACCAGATATAGAAATAAGTGCACTAAAAACAAACGTATTAACCAAAGCATTATTAAAGAATCATATCATTTTTGATTTTGCTACGGATTACTATTATAAGAAGAAATATAATAATTTAAGTGATTTTACTTTCTCAGAAACAGATTTTAAAGCTTTTAAAAACTATGTTTCTCAAAGCGATTTTAATTTTGAAACCAAAACAGAGAAAATATTAAAAGAATCATTAAATAATAACGAATTAGAGGTCTATGGAGATGAGGTGAAAGAAAGTTATAAAAACCTATTGTCTCAAATGAATGCAGGTAAAATAGCAGGATTAGATACCCATAAAAAAGAAATAACTACGAATATAGAAGACGAGCTAATTAAGCGTTATTTCTATAGAGATGGTTTATACGATTATTATTTAGGAAACGATGAAGCCATTTTAGCTGCTACTGAGTTGTTAGGGAACGATAAAGAATATAAAGGGCTTTTGAAATAATATATTATCTATTAATTCTAGCTTAAGGAAATTCTTTTTTATTTTTTAAATGAAAATTTCCCTTCTAAACTAGTTTTAGAACTACCACCAATAAATAATTTAAATCCTCCTTGCTCAGATTCCCATTTATTATTTGCAGTATAAAATTGTAGCATTTCTTCACTAATATTAAAAGAAACTGTTTTAGATTCTCCAGATTTAAGGAATACCATTTTAAAATCTTTTAGTTCTTTTACAGGCCTTGTAGTACTTGCTACTAAATCTCTTATATATAGTTGAGCAACTTCTTTACCATCATATTTCCCTGTATTCGTTAAAGTAAAAGAAACCTCTATTGTATCTCCTTTCGTAAAAAAGGGTTTATTTAGTTTTAAATTATCGTATTTAAATTGAGTATAGCTTAATCCATATCCAAATTCATAAAGAGGATCGTTACTTTCATCTATATAATGAGACCAGAAAACCACATCTTTTGCTGGTAATGTTGGTCTGCCAGTATTTTTATAATTGTAATAAATAGGTACTTGGCCAACATTTCTAGGAAACGTCATTGGAAGTTTACCACTAGGATTGTAATCTCCGTAAAGAACTTGGGCAATAGCATTTCCACTTTGGGTTCCTAAATGCCATGATTCTACAATTGCAGGAATATGTTTTGCGGCCCAATTAATAGCCAAAGGTCTACCGTTCATTAATACCAGAATAATGTTTTTATTTACTTTGTAAATTTCTTCTAATAGTTCTTGCTGAAGTCCCGGTAAGTCTAATGAAGACCTACTTCTAGCTTCTCCAGATTGGTATCCATTTTCTCCAAGAACCATAATAACTACATCTGTATTTTTAGCACTTTTTACTGCTTTTTTTATTCCTGACCTATCGGTAGTATTTATTTTAGTTTCAAGAACAAAATCTGTTTTTCCTGTAGTAAGTGTTATTCCTTTTTCATAAGAGAGTATATTATTAGTATATTTTTGTAATCCCTCTAAAACTGAAACCGCTGTATTATCATCCGCAGCAATACGCCAACTGCCTAATGGGCTATTTTTATCTGCTGCTAAAGCACCTATGAGCGCTATTTTTAATCCTTTCTTTTTTAAAGGAAGTAATTGGTTTTGGTTTTTTAATAATACAATAGATTTTTTTGCAACATCTAAAACAGCATCATTATTTTCTTTGCTTCCAATAACACTTTTTTCTCTTTCTAGACTGCAATACTTATAGGGGTCATCAAAAAGGCCTAATTCATATTTTACCTTTAAAATTCTTTTTACAGCATCATTTATTAGTGCAATATTTATCTTTTTTTCTTGTACTAATTCTTCTAAGTAATTAACATAGGCAAGAGATTCCATATCCATATCAGAACCTGCTTTTAGAGCTAATTCACTTGCATGTTTGTTATCCTCTGCATAGCCATGATTTATCATTTCTTGTATTGATCCCCAATCGGACACCATAAAACCTTGGTAGTTCCAAGTTCCTTTAAGCAAATCTCTTTGTAGAAAAATATTCCCTGTTGCAGGAATACCATTTAGTTCATTAAAGCTATTCATAAAAGTTTTAACGTCTGCTTTTATAGCTGCTTTAAACGGGGGTAATATGGTATTGTGTAAGGTTGATAAACTAACATCTACTGTATTGTAATCTTTACCAGATTCTGCAAAACCATAGCCTGCAAAATGTTTAGCACATGCTGCAATAGTATTTGTTGCCGATAAATCTTCTCCTTGGAAACCTTTTATACGTGCCATTGCTATTTTGCTTCCTAAAAATGGGTCTTCACCCGCACCTTCCATTACTCTGCCCCAACGAGCATCTCTAGAAATATCTACCATAGGAGCAAAAGTCCAATTTATACCACTTGCCGATGCTTCTAAAGCTGCTACTTCTGCAGATTTTTTTATGGCGTCCATATCCCAACTAGCAGCTTCTGCTAACGGAATAGGGCTAATGGTTTTATAACCATGAATAACATCAAAACCAATGATTAAAGGAATTCCGAGCCTAGTTTTTTCTACAGCAATTTTTTGCACTTCTTTAACTTGTGCTACGCCTCTAACATTAAGCATAGAACCAACCATTCCTGTTTTTAAATCGTTGTATTTTTTAGCAGCATCTCCTTCTCTTGGTGATGGACCTGTAACATTCCAAAAACCATTGTACTGATTCATTTGACCTATTTTTTCTTTTAAGGTCATTAATTGTAGTAAAGAATCTACTTTTTTAGCAATTGTATTAGCTTCTAATTTTTTTTCTTTTAATTCTTGACTAAAACCAAGATTTATGCAAAAAATTAGAACTAAAAAGAAGGAATATTTCATGTTACTTTAAAAAGATTTAAACTTAATATTGATAAAAAGAGAGGCATGGTTAGTTCAAATTGACGCCTCTCTTATTATAAAAAACTAACTCAACTTATTGGTATACTCTTACATAATCTATTTCCATAGTATCACTAGTAAATCCAGGGTCAATTGTTCCTCCTAAAGTACCGCCCATGGCTACATTCAAAATCATGAAAAAATCCAAATTAAAAGGTAAGTTAGCGGCGGTATTGTCAAAACTGAAAAACATTTCATCATCTGCAAATAACTTAATTACACTGGGAGTCCACTCTACTGTATAATTATGAAATTCTGATGTTGAGGTGCTATTTTGGATACTATTCGTGGGAGCATTTCCGCCTGAATTCTCTGGAAAATGGAGTGCTCCAGAAGTTTTGGTTTTGTCTTGACCTGTTTGTTCCATAATATCAATTTCTCCACAATTGGGCCATCCAACAGTGTCAAAATTAGCTCCTAGCATCCATATTGCAGGCCAC
>CALHVB010000129.1 GCA_938039345.1 uncultured Sediminicola sp. | reverse complement strand
GGCAACCGTACCTCTTACCAATTTGTAGACATAGTATAGCAATACCGCCACCAAAATGATGTCTAAAAAATCGGTAACCTTAAAATCTAGAAAATTTAAAAAATCCAATGCAACGGTTTTTGTAAAAGTAGCAAAAATAGCTGAGTTCTTATTCGGTATATTTTAATTCTTTATATAGTTTTATACATTCATTTGCTTCTTTTACGTCGTGTACACGTAAAATTTTTGCCTTGTTCTGTAAAGCAACCATATTTAGTGCTGTTGTGCCATTTAAGGCATTTGTGGCATTGGTGTTTAAAGTTTTGTAAATCATAGATTTTCTACTAAGCCCAGCTAAAATAGGGGTATTTAAAGTATTAAATACATTTAAGTGTTGTAGTATTTCATAATTCTGCGCTATCGTTTTTGCAAAACCAAAACCAGGGTCAATAATAATATCATTAATACCTAAAGCTCTTGCAGTTGTTATTCTTTCAGAAAAATAGAAGAGAATATCAGGTATTAAGTTTTTATAATCTGTTTTTTGCTGCATGGTTTTAGGAGTTCCTCTCATATGCATCATAATATACGGAACTTTATGTTTGGCAATTATGGGAAACATGTTAGAATCTAATTTTCCTGCAGAAATATCATTTATTAAAGATGCTCCAAGTTGTAAACATTCGTCGGCTATTTTGCTTCTAAAAGTGTCAATAGAAATTAAAATATCAGAAAAATTTTTAGTCAGAAGTGAAACAATAGGTGCGATACGTTGTAATTCTTCTTCTTCAGAAATATCTTTAGCACCAGGTCTAGAGCTATAAGCACCAATATCTATAAAGGAAGCTCCTTCATTTAGCATTTTTTCAACTTGTTTTAAAATAGAAGACTCGTCTTTATAGGTGCCACCATCAAAAAAAGAATCAGGGGTAACATTTAAAATCCCCATAACAACAGGGGTATTTAAATCTATGAGCTTTCCTTTGCAGTTAATTGTCATTTTTTTTCTACTTAAAAAATTAAAGTCAACTATTTAAAAAAGATAACTTTAAACCTTGAACTTTGATGAATTGAAAATTTTAAGCGAAATTTACACAAATTACTGAGAATACATGCAGCATACATCTAAACAATACGATTCTGTCATAAAAATATGTAGAGATTTATTTCTTAAAAAAATGAAAGACTATGGCAGTGCGTGGCGTATTTTAAGACTACCGTCATTAACAGATCAGATTTTTATAAAAGCGCAAAGAATACGAAGTTTACAAGAAAATACAGTTCGTAAGGTAGATGAAGGGGAGCGCGCAGAATTTATAGGGATTATAAATTATTCTATAATGGCATTAATACAATTAGAAAAAGGAATTGTAGATCAGCCAGATCTTTCTTTAGAAGAATCTACTCCGTTATATGATAAATATGTTTCCGAAACAAAAGCGTTAATGGAAAATAAAAATCATGATTATGGGGAGGCTTGGCGAGATATGCGCGTGAGTTCTCTAACAGATTTAATTTTGCAAAAACTTTTAAGAGTAAAACAGATAGAAGATAATGAAGGAAAAACATTGGTGAGTGAAGGTATAGATGCTAACTACCAAGATATGATTAACTATGCTGTTTTTGCAATGATTCATTTACAAGAAAATTTTACAGGAGAATGAAATATGTAGTAGGACTTTCTAGAATTATTGTTGGAGTTTTATTTATTATCAGTGGATTCATAAAATTAAATGACCCTGTTGGCTTTTCTTTTAAATTACAAGAATATTTTAGCTATGGAGTATTAAATCTGCCCTTTTTAGAACCACATGCATTAAAAATTTCCCTTATAGTAGTTATTCTTGAAGTTTTACTTGGTGTAATGCTTTTAATAGGTTTTAAAAAGAAGCTTACAGTATGGAGTTTGTTATTAATGATAATCTTTTTTACATTTTTAACCTTTTATTCAGCTTATTTTAATAAAGTTACAGATTGTGGATGTTTTGGTGATGCTATAAAATTAACTCCTTGGGAATCTTTTATTAAAGATATTATTTTATTAATCCTTATTGTAATTCTTTTTGTTGGTATTAAACATATAAAATCTATGTTAACTCCTTTGGTGAAAAGAATTATAACAGGTTTTGTATTAATCGCTTGCATTATTTTTGCGGTGTATGTTTTAAGACATTTACCGGCAATAGATTTTAGACCTTATAAAATAGGTGTAAATATAGAAGAGGGGATGAGTACTCCTGAAGATGCCCCGAAAGCTATTTATGATTACGCATGGAAATTTAAGGTAAATGGTGAAGAAAAAATTATTGTTACTCAAGGAGATTATCCAACGGTAGAAGGAGAGTTTATAGATGTAGAAACTACAGAAGTACAAAAAGGATACGAACCGCCTATACACGATTTTACCATAGAGCAAAACGGAGAAGATTTTACAACAACTTTATTACAAGAACCCAAATTAGTGATAGTAGTAGCCTACGATTTACAGAAAAGTAATTACGGGGCTTTTGAAAAAATAAAGCAGGCAACAGATTTTGCAAAGGGGAAAGGGTATAAAGTAATAGGTATGTCTGCATCATCTAACGAAGTATCAAAGAAAATCATTAGTGATTATAATTTAGGGTTTGAGTTTTATTTTACAGATGAAACAGCATTAAAAACTATTGTGCGTTCTAACCCGGCAATTTTAGTTTTAGAAAAAGGAACAATAAAACAAAAAGTGCATTATAATGATGTTACTGATTTAAAGTTTTAATCAAATGAAAAAGAGACATTATTTAATTGCCTTTGTGTGTTTATTTATGAATACGCACTTGTTTTCGCAGGATACTAAATTTTCTAAAGAAGCATTGGAAGATACTTTTTTAAACTTGGAAGGGGATACAATTACTTTTGAAAATATTTTGCAAAAGTATAAAGGTAATGTTGTTTTTTTAGATATTTGGGCATCATGGTGTAGAGACTGTATTGTTGGTATGCCTAAGGTTAAAAAGCTAACAAAAAAGTATCCAAATATAAAATTTGTATATCTATCATTAGATAAAGGACTTAGTAATTGGAAAAAAGGAATAGAAAAATACAAATTAGAACAAGGAGCACATTATTATGCGCCTAATGGGTGGGAGTCTGCTATTTTTACTGCTATAAATTTAGATTGGATTCCTAGATATATGCTTATAGATGAAAAAGGAGAAATACTAATACACAAAGCTATTAAAGCAGACGATAAAAAATTAAGAATTAAGTTAACTAACATAGAAAATAGATGAGAACTAAAATAGTTGCAGGAAATTGGAAAATGAATAAGAACCTTGTAGAGACAGAAACTTTACTAACTGAGCTTGCAGCAAAGTTACCAGATACTACAGCAGAAGTAATGGTAGCACCTACATTTATTAATCTAGTAAGTGCAAAGCAAAGTTTAGATAATTCTACAATACAAGTAATAGCACAGAATATGCATTTTGCAGATAGTGGTGCATATACAGGAGAAATTTCTGCAGATATGTTACTAAATGTAGGTATAGATACTGCAATTATTGGTCATTCTGAAAGAAGAGCATATTTTGGAGAAACAGATGAGATTTTAGCTAAAAAAGTAGCAACAGCTTTAGCTAAAAACATGCGTGTTATGTTTTGCTTTGGAGAAGAGTTAGAAGATCGTAAATCTGATAATCATTTTAATGTAGTAGCAAGCCAATTAAAAAATGCATTATTTAGCGTAGAAGCTAGTGAATGGAAAAATATTATTTTAGCATATGAGCCTGTATGGGCTATAGGTACAGGGGAAACAGCATCTCCAGAACAAGCACAAGAAATGCACGCATTTATACGTAAAACAATTACAGAAGCTTATGATGCTACAATAGCAAATAATGTATCTATTTTATATGGTGGAAGTGTAAAACCAACAAATGCTGTAGAGATTTTTTCTAAACCAGATGTAGACGGAGGATTAATAGGAGGCGCAGCTTTAAAAGCAGATGATTTTGTTGCCATTATAAAAGCAATATAAAGTTAAATAGTTTTATTTTTTAAGACTATTATAATACTAGAAATAAGTGCTCAACTATCGTTCTAAAAACTAGACGATACGTTGGGCATTTCTTATTTTTGCAGTTCTAAAAAATAGATATTACTATAAAACCGCCTTAATGCAAAAAAATACCACTTATATAGAATATACTTTTAAGGTAATACCTAGAGAACCAGCTACAGATATATTAATTGCCGAATTAGGAGAAGCTGGTTTTGAGAGTTTTGTAGAAACAGAAGAAGGTGCTTTAGCTTATATAAAGCAAGAAGATTGGAATGAGAATATATTAAATGATATTCAAATTATTGAGCACCCAAATTTTTCAGTAGCGCATGCTATGGCAACAATAGAGCAAGAAAATTGGAATGCTACTTGGGAACAAAATTTTAATCCTATACAAGTAGGAGAAGCATGTGTTGTAAGAGCTCCTTTTCATGAAAAACCAGAAGTACAATATGATATTGTTATAGAACCAAAAATGAGTTTTGGAACAGGGCATCATGAAACTACACATATGATGTTAGCGCATATCTTAAATCATGATTTTAAAAATAAATCAGTATTAGATATGGGAAGTGGTACCGGTGTTTTAGCTATTTTAGCAGCAATGAAAGGAGCCAAAAGTGTAGATGCTATAGATATAGATAATTGGTGTTATGTAAATGCAATGGAAAATGTAGAACGTAACAATCATAAAGAAATAAATGTTTTTGAAGGTGATGTTAGTTTGTTAAAAGACAAAAAGTATGATGTAATAATCGCTAATATTAATAGAAATATTTTATTAGCAGACATACCTAGTTATGCAAAATCATTAAATGAAAACGGAATTCTTTTTCTAAGTGGATTTTATGTAGAGGATATTATTGCGATATCGTCAAAATGTAAAGAGGTAGGATTAAATTTTGAAAAAAATCTAGAAAAAAATAATTGGGTAGCCGTAAAATATGTATTTTAGTTATATGTTAAGCCCTGAATATATGAGTGTTAAAGAAAAAATTTCAGAAGAGCTTCTATTAGAAGAACAAGTAGTTAAACAAAATGAGATAGTATTGTTTAATGACGATGTAAATACATTTGATTATGTTATAGATACATTAATAGATGTATGCGATCATACCGCAGAGCAAGCAGAGCAATGTTCGCTTATAGTTCACTATAACGGAAAATGTACTGTAAAAACAGGAGAGTATAAAGATTTAAAACCACGTTGTAGCAAATTATTACAAGCAGGTTTAAATGCGGAAATTGTTTAATGTGGCAATTTATTTTTTAGTATTCCATAAATAAATGTTCCTAAAATAGCAGCAGCAAGTACTATTATTATACTATAAGCTCCAGTACCTAATAATATATACATTGGTCCAGGGCAAGCACCAGCTAAAGCCCATCCTAAACCAAAAAGTATACCACCAATGATATAACGTGTAATCCCTTTTTCTTTCGGAGGTAATATGGCATTGTAGCCATCAATGTTTTTTATTTTTAGCTTTTTAATTAGCCATAAAGAAATAATACCAAGACTTACAGCAGAACCAATAATACCATACATGTGGAATGATTGAAATTTAAACATTTCATAAATTCTATACCATGATACCGCTTCGGATTTAACTAATATAATTCCAAAAAGAATGCCAACGAGTAAATATTTTAAGAATTTCATTTTTTAAAAAATTAAAGGAATAATAAAATGAGTCATTAACAATCCGCCTATAAAGAACCCTATAACAGCAATAAGAGAGGGTAATTGAAGATTGCTTAAGCCTGTTATAGCATGTCCAGAAGTGCAACCACCAGCATATCTTGTTCCAAAACCAATTAAAAGACCAGCAATAACCAATATAGAAATCCCTTTAAAACTTAGTACATTCTCTAGGTCATAAATTTCTGAAGGAAGTATTGATTTACCTATATTATTAAAACCTAGTGCTTTTAAATCTTTTATAGTTTCAGCGCTTAATAGTATATCAGAATTATCAGATAAAAAATTAGTAGCGATATAACCACCAAGAATAGCGCCTAATATCACAACTAAATTCCAGCGTTGTTGTTTCCAATTAAATTTAAAATAGTCTGAGTATTTACCTGCTCCACCTATGGTACATAAGGTTCTTAAGTTAGATGACATGCCAAATGTTTTTCCAAAAAGAACAAGTATAATTAAAATACTTGTAATTAAAGGTCCAGATACATACCATGGCCAAGATTTAAGTATAAATTCCATAAACTTTATAGTTTATACAAATATACTATTGTAATAAATAACTATTTGTAATATAAGTTACATGAGCTTTCAAGAAAAAGAATTACTCTAATTTTTCGATTACTTTTAAGAGTTATACATCGCAAATTGTAAACCCTTGTTTTAATGAGCCTATAATATCTTCCTTTTCGGGAATAAACTCTTGTGCAACATATCCTTTGTAGCCAGTAGCTAAAATAGCACGCATAATTGCAGGATAAAATAATTCTTGATTTTCGTCTATTTCGTGTCTTCCTGGTACACCTGCAATATGGTAATGGCCAAAATATTTATGATTATCTTGTATAGATTTTATAATATCTCCTTCTTGTATTTGCATATGGTAAATATCAAAAAGTAATTTAAAATTATCGGAACCAAGTTGTTTGCATAGCTCAATACCCCAAGCAGAAGTATCTGCCATATAATCTGGGTGATTTCGTTGATTAAAAAGTTCCATTTGTATTACCACACCATGTTTTTCTGCTAAAGGCATAATTTGTTTTAATGCCGTAACACAGTTTTGTAAACCAGTTTTATCATCCATACCTCTTCTGTTACCGCTAAAGCATATAAGATTGGTATACCCTGCAGCGGCAACTTTCGGAATCATCTCCGTGTAATTTTTTATAAGAGTTTCATGATACTTAGGGTCATTGAACCCTTCGGTGAGACTTATTTCTGCACCATTACACATAGAAGAATAAATTCCATATTTTTTTAATAAAGGCCATTCATTCGGACCCATTAAATCAATAGCTTTTATGCCTAGCTCATTTAATTTTTTTAGAAAGTCTTCTAAAGGAATATTATTAAAACACCAATGGCATACACTATGGTTTATATTGTTTTTTAACGAAAATTCTTTATTTTTTTTTGTATCCAAAGCATTTGCATTTTTACAAGATAATAATCCTACGGAAGCAGTTGCAGCTGTACCGATAAACCTTCTTCTTTTCATGATAAGTGTAATTTATACCTCTATAAATATAGTTTTTTTTAGTTTAATTAAGATTGTAGGGTGTTATTATAAAATTAAAGACCTCTTATTATTATCTAATAAGAGGTCTTTTAAAAGTATAAAATTTATTACTTATTGTCTTGTAAAAGTAATGATTAACGAACCTTTTGTATCTAAATCTGCTCCGCCAGCTCTAACTACTCTATCTATTTCGGTTTTTAGTTTTAGAGTAGTTTCTGTTAATTCTATTATTTCGTAACTGCCACTAGTATCTTCGTTAGATGTTACAGTTAAATTGTTACCATTAATTTCCCAAGTACCAGATGATAATGGACTATCAGATGGTATTTCCTCCTCATAATTAGTTCCTAAAACATTAAATACAAGAATTGTAGTGTAAGTTCCTGTACTGATAATATTGTTTGGGCCTTCTGATAAAGTTATTTGTACATCTTCATTTGTAGAACTAGCTTCATAAGGTATTGTAAGTTCTGTATTGCTTACAGTTGTTGTTGCTACCCCATTTTCTACAATTGCATTAGTTAAGTTCCAAGTGCCAACTTCAAGAGGTGTAACAGGTTCTATTATTTCTTCATCTTCTTTATCAAAAACTAATGGATTAGTTCCATTCTCTATTTCTTCTTTGTTTGTGTAATTATCTGCATCGCAATTAGCATCATTCCATGTATCACTAGGAGTAGTAGTTTGGTTATTAAGAACAAAAGAACAGTTGTTAAGAGGGTTGGTGTTGTCTGTTTTTTCTGTTCCATCTATAACTCCATCACCATCAGTATCAGGATTTAAAGGGTCTGTTTTATTTATTTTTTCTTCACCATCATTAGATTCATCATCATCGGTGTCAGGTTTTAAAGGGTCAGTGCCGTCTGTTTTTTCTGTACCATCATTAACACCATCATTATCACTATCTGGCTTTGTGGGGTCGGTTCCATTTAATTTTTCTTCATTATCATTAGATCCATCACCATCACTATCAGATTTTAGTGGGTCTGTACCATCTTTTTTTTCTTGAAAATCTGTGATACCATCATCATCTGTATCTTTTGTTGATTCTTCTTGAACAATGTTAATAAATTCTTGACCATTTTTAGAGCAAGAAGTAAGGGTTAATATAAGTATTAGAAATATTAGTGTACTATTTTTCATTCTATAAATGATGTTGATAAGATTTTTTGTTAATAAAACGAATATATTTTAAAGAGTGATAAACTTTTTAATTAGTTAAGTCTTACTATCTACGAAATAATTCATAAGTTAGATCGATGGAATATGTTAAAAATAACTCTCAACAATTAATAGAACTTGCACACTATAAAATGCCCTTTGGAAAATACAAAGGTAAGTATTTGGTTAGTCTTCCAGAAGCTTATTTAGTTTGGTTTCAGCAAAAAGGATTTCCTAATGGGAAATTAGGAAATCTATTGAAAGCTATGTTAGAAATAAAGATTAATGGGTTAGAAGGCATGATTTATAAAATTCAAAAAGATTTCCCTTTGAATTAAGCTTTATTTCTTATAGCAATTTGTACCTTTGCTTGCGTTAAGAAAACAACCTAACGCTTCATGTCAAAGACAAAATACATTTTTGTAACCGGAGGGGTTACTTCATCCTTAGGAAAAGGGATAATAGCTGCTTCTTTAGCTAAATTACTTCAGTCTCGTGGTTATAAAACTACGATTCAAAAACTAGATCCCTATATAAATGTTGATCCAGGGACATTAAACCCTTATGAACACGGAGAATGTTATGTTACAGATGATGGTGCCGAAACCGATTTAGATTTAGGTCATTATGAGCGTTTTTTAAATGTAAGAACTTCACAAGCTAACAACGTAACTACAGGAAGAATTTATCAAAGCGTTATAGAAAAAGAACGTAGAGGAGAATTTTTAGGAAAAACAGTACAAGTTGTACCACATATAACTAATGAAATAAAAGAAAGAGTTCAGATACTTGGTAAAAGTGGAGAATATGATGTTGTAATTACAGAAATAGGAGGTACTGTAGGTGATATTGAATCTTTACCATATATAGAAGCAGTAAGACAATTGCTTTGGGAGTTGGGAGATGATAATGCTATGGTAATACACCTTACATTGGTTCCTTACCTTTCTGCAGCAGGAGAATTAAAAACTAAGCCTACACAACACTCTGTTAAAACATTAATGGAAAGTGGTATTAAAGCAGATGTTTTGGTATGTAGAACAGAGCATGAAATTTCTGATGATATTAAAAGAAAGCTAGCATTGTTCTGCAATGTTAAGAAAGAAGCTGTAATACAATCTATAGATGCATCTACTATATATGATGTGCCATTGTTAATGCAACAAGAGGGGTTAGATTCTGTTGTTCTTAAAAAATTAGCATTAGAAGATACAAATAAACCCAACCTTAATGAATGGAAAGCATTCTTGGACAGGCACAAAAACCCAAATGATGAGGTTGTTATTGGTCTTATAGGTAAATATGTAGAGTTACAAGATTCGTACAAATCTATATTGGAAGCCTTTATACATGCAGGGGCAAAGAATGAAGTAAAAGTTAAAGTAGTTTCTATACATTCTGAGCATTTAACAGAAAAAGATATTGATAAAAAATTAGCTGGGTTACATGGTATTTTAGTGGCGCCTGGTTTTGGAGAAAGAGGTATTGAAGGAAAAGTTAAAGCTGTACAATATGCAAGAGAACAAAAGATACCTTTCTTAGGAATTTGTTTAGGAATGCAGATGTCAGTAATAGAATACAGTAGAAATGTTTTAGGTTACAAGGAAGCCAATTCTAGCGAAATGCAAGAAGAAACCAACTATCCTGTTATTAATTTAATGGCAGAACAAAAAAATATCACTAATAAAGGTGGTACCATGCGTTTGGGAGCTTGGGATTGTGATTTAAAAGTGGGTAGTCTTGTAAAAGAAGTATATAATGGAGCAGCATCTATCTCTGAAAGACACAGGCATAGATATGAGTTTAATAACGATTATAAAGAACAAATAGAAGCTGCAGGTATGGTAGCTTCAGGAATAAATGCAGAAACAGGATTGGTAGAAATAGTAGAAATACCAACGCATCCTTGGTTTATTGGAGTACAATACCACCCCGAATATAAGAGTACAGTGCTAAATCCACATCCTCTTTTTATCGGCTTTGTTAAAGCCGCATTAGTGCATAAAACAAAGTAAACTTCTGCCAGTATGGCATAGTTTTCATAAATGGACATATATTTGCCAAGTTAAAAACCAAAGCATTACACTAATTAGTTTATTATCCAGATGGAAGAAAAAAAGTTAGATATTAATTCTATTATAGGTTTCGTACTTATTTTTGGGATACTTATTTTTATGTTTTATACAAATAAGCCTACACCAGAAGAGGTAGAAGCTCAGAAAATAGAACAACAAAAGATTGAAGCAGAAAAGGAAGAGATCCAACCAGCTATAACAGCAGAGCCAACAATTAATATTAATGATTCTACTGCTGTTGCAAATTATAAAAGTACTATTGGTGCTTTTGGTTTTACAGCTCCGAATAATGGAGTTACTGAGTTTCAAAATAATCTAGTTTATTTTAAAATAAGTAATAAAGGAGGGCAAATTGTAGAGGCAAAAATGAAGAATTTTGTGACCTATGATTCAATTCCTGTTTATTTGGTTAAGGATGGTAATGCATCATTTGGTTTAGAGTTTAATACTTCGGATAATAGAGTTTTAAATACTAAAGATTTATATTTTACACCTAGCTTAACTACTAACGGAGATAATAAAGTGTTATCTATGAAAGCTAAGGTTTCTGATAATCAATACCTAGAATATAGGTATGAGATAAAGCCAGATGATTATTTGGTAGATTTCACGGTTCGTTCTCAAGGATTAAACGGAGTAATTAATTCTAGTAAACCAGTACAATTAGATTGGCAATTAAAAGCAATTCGTCATGATAAAAGTATACAATATGAAAATAGATATACACGCTTAACCTATAATCATGAAGAAGATAAAATAAGTAAGCTTTCAGATTCTAGTGAAGAAGATGAAGAAACCGAAGATAATGTAAAATGGTTATCGTACAGGCAACATTTTTTTAGTTCTATTTTAGCAACAAAAACACCATTTAAAACAGCAAAGTTAAATTCTAAAAACCTTGTAAAAGAGGAAAGTAAAACAGCAGGTTTTACAAAAGAATATCAATCTAAAATACCTTTAGAATTAGCTGGTGGAGAATTATCTTATAATATGAATTGGTACTATGGACCTACAGATGTAAAGGTACTTAGTGAATATAAAGAATTAGAATTGGTAGATTCTATTCCTTTTGGATGGGGTATTTTTGGTTGGATTAATAGGTATGTATTTACTCCATTATATACTTTTTTAAGTTCTTTCTTGCCTTATGGAATAGCAATTATAGCTATGACTATTTTGGTACGTTTGGCAATGTCTCCTGTTACTTATAAGTCTTATTTGTCACAAGCAAAAATGAAGGTGTTAAAGCCAGAAATTACTGAGTTAAATGAGAAGTTTAAAGATAATGCGGTTAAAAAACAGCAAGAGACAATGAAGTTGTATCGTAAGGCGGGAGTTAGTCCTATGAGTGGTTGTATACCAGCAGTCTTACAAATGCCTATTTTTTATGCTTTGTTTATGTTTTTTCCAACTTCATTTGCATTAAGGCAAAAATCTTTTTTATGGGCTAATGACTTAGCATCGTATGATACAATATTAGAATTACCATTTACAATTCCTTTTTATGGTGATCATGTAAGTTTATTTCCAATTTTAGCCTCTGTAGCAATTTTCTTTTATATGATGATGACCTCTGGACAAAATATGCAACAGCAACCAGGAATGCCTAATATGAAGTTTATTTTATATTTATCTCCTTTAATGATGTTGATTTTCTTTAATAGTTATGCCAGTGGTTTAAGTTTGTATTACTTTGTTTCTAACTTAATTACTATTTTAATTATGTTAACGATTAAGAATTTTATTATTGATGATAAAAAAATACATGCGCAGATTCAAGAAAATAAAAAGAAAGAACCTAAGAAAGAAAATAAGTTTCAGCGTAAAATGAGAGAGATGATGGAAGAGGCTGAAAAACAAAAAAAGAAGTAATAAAATTTAATTAAATAAAAAATCCTGCTAATTAGCAGGATTTTTTATTGGTTGTAGTTTGGGGTAAAAGGTTAAAAAGTAAAGCTCTTAAATACTTTATGTATAGCATTAAAGAGCTTTTTGGTATTGGTTTAGTTTGGTAAGATTTGGGATTGTAAAGATGTAGCTTTAATACAGTTAAATAAAATATAAGTTGCGAAGCATCAGCTTTTGTGTGCTAATGGATAATGATTTGATGTTTCATTTTTTTTCCTACATTTCCTACAAATAAAAAACCATCTGCCATTTTTAAATAACAGATGGTTGTACTTAATTTAATATTTACTTATATTTTAGTATAGTTTAAAGACTAGCTACAAAATCAATAGCTTCTTGTGGTAATAATACTTTACCTATTGTATGTGCAACACCATTAGTAGCTAAAATATCTGTACCAGTAATTGCAGCATCTGTATCCGAAGCATCACCAATTACAAAAGTATCACCAGAAGCAATTACTGCAATGCTGTTATCTGTTAAAGCTGTACCTACATCCCCAGCTGCTAAATCGGCAGCAAGAACTTTAGCTGGTACTACGTGGTATAACAAAATATTTTTTAACAAAGCAATTTCTTCAGTAGTATCAAAATCGTCTAAGCTATTGTAGTCATCACCTAAAGCATCTAATAAAGCAGTAAATGCATCATCAGTAGGCGCAAAAACAGTATATGGTCCCATAGCATTTAGAGTATCAACTAAATCAGCCTTAATAACAGCAGCTTCTAAAGAAGATAGTGCTTCAGTAGCTACAACCAAGTCTACTAAAGAACCATTTGTAATTTGTTCAACAAAATCAATCGCCGCTTGTGGTAATAATACTTTATTAATTGTATGTGCAACACCATTAG
>CALHVB010000128.1 GCA_938039345.1 uncultured Sediminicola sp. | reverse complement strand
CCTGAGCAATTAAAGCATGCTATTGATAGTCCAATTTTATTATTTACTAGGGGGAATATAGATATTAAACGCAAAAGACTCATAAGTGTTGTAGGAACACGAAATATTACAAGTTATGGCACAGCCTTTTGCGAAAAATTTATAGAAGACATTGCGCCACTTAACCCCGTTATTGTTAGTGGTTTTGCTTATGGAGTAGATATTTGTATACAGAAATTAGCTATTAAATATGGTTTGCAAACTATTGGTTGCTTGGCACATGGATTAAACCAAATATACCCAAAGGTACATTCTAAATATGTAGCTGAGGTAGAGAAGAATGGCGGTTTTTTTACTGAGTTTACAAGTACAAGTAAACCAGAACGCGAGAATTTTTTAAAGCGAAATAGAATTATTGCAGGGTTAAGTGAGGCTACAATAGTTATAGAGTCTGCAGAAAAAGGAGGTAGTTTAGTTACGGCAGATATTGCCAGTAGTTATAACAAAGATGTTTTTGCTGTACCAGGAAGGGTAGCAGATAAATATAGTATAGGCTGTAATAATTTAATAAAACAACAAAAAGCACATATGTTAACATCAGCAGCCGATTTGGTGTATCTGTTGGGTTGGGAATTAGAAGACAAAAAACAGAAAACAATACAGCAACAACTTTTTGTGGATTTAGATGAAACAGAAGCAATGATTCATTCCTACTTACTAAAAAAAGGTAAGCAATTATTAGATGTAATAGCTTTAGAATGTAAGCTGCCTATTTTTAAAGTTTCTTCGGTATTATTAACTATGGAAATGAAAGGTGTTATACGTCCTTTACCAGGTAAATTATTTGAAGCATTATAATTTTATAAAAATTAAAAAGTATAATTTGGTTATTTTCGTTTTAAAATTTAAAAATAAGATGAAAAAATTATTGTTTGTAGTAGCCCTTTTTATTGGAGTTACTGCTTTTGGTCAAAAAAAGAAAGATTTACTTGATGAAGTAGTAAAGTTAAAGGCTGAAGCAACTGAACTTAAAGCGCAATTAAATCAGATGCAGAAATCAAAAGAAGTTAATCTAGAAGATGAACTTCATAAATTTTGTTATGCTTTTGGTTTAGAAATAGGAAGAAATTTAAAAACAATTGGAATAGATTCTATACCTTATAATGCTTTTGCAGTAGGAATAGAAGAGGTAACAATAGGTGAAGAAAGAATGTCTCAAGATGAAGCTCGTAGTGTATTAAAAAATTATGCTAAGAATGCACAAGAAACAAGAGGAAAAAAAATAAGAGAGGCTGGAGAGCTTTTTTTAGCCGAAAATGCAGAAAGAACAGGGGTTATTACAACAGAAAGTGGTTTACAGTATGAGGTTTTAACACAAGGAAAAGGAGTAAAACCATTGGAGTCTGATAAGGTAAAGGTGCATTATGAAGGAAAATTAATTAATGGTGAAATTTTTGATAGCTCTATAGAGAGAGGAGAGCCTATGACTTTTGGTGTAACACAGGTTATACCAGGGTGGACAGAAGCTTTGCAACTAATGCAAGTAGGTTCTAAATTGAAAGTATTTATTCCTCAGGATTTAGCTTACGGCGAAAGAGGGGCAGGAGAAAAAATTCCTCCGTATTCAGCACTAATCTTTGAAATGGAATTGTTAGCTATTGAATAATAAAATTAGGAGTAGGATATTTTTTAATATCCTACTTTAACTCTTACCCTTTTTAGAACATCGTCTGCTACAAGTTTTGCTTTTTCTGCACCAATAGCTAAGGCATCGTCTATTTCATTTAGGTTATTCATGTAATAGTCAAACTTTTCGCGAGCTTCTCCAAACTTAGCAGCAATTACTTCGTATAAAGCTTGTTTTGCATGTCCGTACCCATAATTTCCGCCAGTATAATTAGCGCGCATCTCAGCAATTTGCTCGTCAGAAGCTAGTATTTTATATAAAGCAAAAACATTATCGGTATCAGGGTCTTTAGGGTCCTCCATAGGCGTACTATCTGTTTGTATGCCCATAATTTGTTTACGAAGTTTTTTATCGGTCTGAAAAATATCTATAATATTCCCTTTACTTTTACTCATTTTAGCACCATCGGTACCAGGAATATACATGGTTTCTTCTTGTACTTTAGCTTCTGGTAAAACAAATGTTTCTCCTAATTGTGCATGAAAACGAGAGGCAACATCCCTAGTCATTTCTAAATGCTGTAATTGGTCTTTGCCAACAGGTACAATGTTAGCATCGTACAATAATATATCTGCAGCCATTAACATAGGGTATACAAATAAACCAGCGTTTACATCTTCTAACCTATCTGCTTTATCTTTAAAAGAATGAGCAAGTGTTAAACGTTGGTAAGGAAAAAAACAATTTAAATACCAGTTTAGTTCTGTTACCTGCGGTACATCACTTTGTCTATAAAAAACAGTTTTAGAAATATCTAAACCAAAAGCAAGCCAAGTAGCAGCAGTAGCGTAGGTGTTTTTACGCAGTTCTTCTCCGTTTTTTATTTGCGTTAGCGAATGCATGTCTGCTATAAAAAGAAAAGATTCGTTTTTAGGGTCTTTTGCCATTTCTATTGCGGGCATAATAGCGCCTAAAATATTACCTAAATGTGGTGTTCCTGTACTCTGTATTCCGGTTAAAATTCTTGCCATTTGCATTTTTTCAATAAGAAGCAAAGGTAAAATAATCTTAAGAAAGAATTTAAATATTGATGAATGAATTGGAATCTATAACCAGATGAAAATTAGTATTTTTGAGTTCATGATTTTATTTCTTAAAAAAATAGGTTGGACAGTATACCGAATTTGGTTTTATATTTTAGTAGCCATTCCTATTATTCTGTTATTTCCAATATTAGTTTTATTTACACTTTCTGAGAAGGGGTACCCCTATTTCTTTTGGATTGCACGTAATATATGGGCTAATTTTATACTGTACGGTATGTGCTGTTTTCCGCGTATAAAAAGAGAGGGAAAATTAGAAAAAAACAAAAGCTATATGCTGGTAGCAAACCATACGAGCATGTTAGATATTATGCTAATGCTAAAGGTGAGTAAAAATCCGTTTGTTTTTGTGGGTAAAAAAGAACTGTCTAAGATTCCCATTTTTGGTTTTTTCTATAAGCGAGTTTGTATTATGGTAGATAGATCAGATGCCAGAAGTAGAACAGCCGTTTATCGTAGAGCACAAAGAAGATTGGGGCAAGGTTTAAGTATTTGTATTTTTCCTGAAGGCGGTGTGCCAGATGAAGCTATTTTATTAGATAAATTTAAAGATGGTGCTTTTAAAATGGCTATTGCCCATAAAATACCAATTGTTCCAATGACCTTTTATGATAATAAAAAGCGTTTTTCGTTTACCTTTTTTAGCGGTTTTCCCGGTGTTACCAGAGCTAAAGTATATGCTTTTTTTAAAACAAAAGATTTAAAAGAGGAAGAAAAGGGAGCTTTAAGGGAAGAGGTGAGAGCTGTTATTTTAAGTGGGTTACAAGGAAAATTTTAATCAAAAAAAAGTCCCGCTTACCAAGGCGGGACTTTGAGGCATATATTGCAAAGAATGCAATACCAAACCTAACCAACATTTTTAAAACTTAATGGTAAAGCCACTATAAACACCTACAGAGTAAGGTCTAAAATTATTATCTGTTCTAGAAAAAGTATCTAATTGATATTTAAACACAGGTTCTATGTTTAGCTTTATTTTTGGGCTAAACTTATAATTAAAGCCTAAGCCTACATTTGTGCTAAAATTGATGCTATTAATGTTATTTGCTTCTCCTATTTCTGTTGTTAAACCTTCTTCAGATTCTAATAGAACGGCATTATCTATTAAAAATAATGAACTTATACCACCAATAATATCAATTCCAAACTTACGGTCTATTAATGCGTAGTTAATTTCTAATGGTACTTCTAAATAGCCAAATTGTTGAAGCATATTACCAGATATATTAACACTCTCAGCGTTAACATCTAAAGCCTCAAATGATGGTGCTATGGCATTATTTTCTAGATTTATATTTTTAGATGTTCTGTCTATATTATCTAAAGTTATTGCAGCGCTATTAAAGGAAGGCGAAAAAGAAACATCGTTAGTATCATATCCGTAATCTACTTTGTGTATTCCAGACCTAATACTTAGTTTTTTGCTAATATCATAAGAAACTACAACACCATAACTTAGGTTCACATTCCCAGATTTAGTATTGTTAGCAAAAGAATTATCAATAGGGGAGCCATTGCCTAAACCATCAAAATATACGGGAGCAATACTTGGTCCTAAAGACCATTTTTTAGATGTGTTTTCTGCAACTTCTTCTTCCTTTTCTATTTCTTTTATTTCATCAAAAATGGACTTTTTATTGTCTTCTTTTGCAATAGCTTTTTCTTCTTCTGTAATTTCAGTAATAGTTTCTTTTTCGTTGGTATTAGAAGTGCTATTTTTTTCAATAGTATCTTTAGTATTATCATTTATGACAACAGCTTTTTCTGTGTTATCTTTTAATATAATATTGGGGCTAATATCTTCAGTTTTATTATTAGAAACTTGCTTTCCTTGTTTTATGTTTTTAGAATCTGTATTCGAAACAATAGGCATAGTATCTAGATGTGTATTACTGTTTTTAATTATATCATTTGTTTTTTCGGTAGTGTTACTAGTGGTAGCAATACCTTCAGTTTCCTCACCTGTAGTATCTTTATTTTTAGAATCTTTTCCCGATGATTTTGTGAATGTTTCTTCTTGAGTGTATTCTACCTCGTTATTAATTATGCTGTTTTTAGAATCATCTTCTTTAGTAGATGGTTTAGTTTTTGTTTCTGTATTTGTTATTACAGGGCTTATTGGGTTTCCTTCTGTATTAAATGGATTTGTTACATATAATAATAGTGCTAATAAGGCAGCTATGCCACCCAATTTCCACCAAATAGGAATTACTCTTCGTTTGTCTTTCTTGTTGTCCAAGGAAGCTTCAATGCTTTTCCAAACTTTTGGGTCTGGAACCTCATGGAAGTCTTTTAACTTCTCTTGAAACAAATGGTCTATATTCTTCTTCATCATTTTTCGGCGATTACATAAGTAATCTTCTATTTTTAATAGGTGTTAGCCTATTGATATTTTTGCTTTATTAGCTATTTCTATTTTTTCTCTCAGCAATATTCTTGCTCTTGCTAGGTTAGATTTTGATGTTCCTGTGGAAGTTCCAAGCATTTCTGCAATTTCTTTATGGGAATATCCGTCTAGAACATATAAATTAAAAGTAAGTCTATATTTATTGGGTAATTCTTGTATGTAGCTTAAAAGAGTTTGTAAAGGGATATCGATTTCATTAGAAGAAACTTCTACAGGTATCTCTGTGGTATTTTCAGAAATTACATTTAAAAACTCTTCTTTTCTATATTTCTGCAATACTGTATTTACAGTGATTCTTTTAATCCACCCTTCAAAAGACCCTTTGGATTTGTATTGAGCTATCTTATTAAAAATAGTCATAAAACTATCATGGAGGTTATCTTCTGCCTCCACTTTATTGCGAGAGTACTTAAGACATATACCAAACAGTATTTTAGAGTAATCTCTATATAACTGTTCGTGTGCCTTTCTGTTTCCTTTTTTGCAATTGTTTATGAGCTCTTCTAAACTCAAAATAGGGTTTAATTGTTGGTTCTTAATTTACGGGAACTTCTATTTCTAAATATTGAGCTTCTCCGTCTTGGTTGTTTCCAGTTAAAAATTTAAACAAATAGGTATCAGAATATAAAACTTTAAACTCAAAACTTGTTTCTAATTCCTCTGCAATTTCTCTACAATCATTAGAATCTGTTATTATAGATCCAATAACGGCTACGTTTCTAATAGTGTCGGCTTCTTTAATTACTTCAAAACCTTCGAAAAAAGTACAGCTATCTGGCCTTATATATTTTACTTTTATGGTGTATGTTGAATCTTTTTTAAATGCATCGGGGAATTCTGCATCTGTAATCTGTAGTGCTGCAATTCTAAAATTTGGACCATCATCTACACTACATGAGTTATAAGATACAGCTAGTATAATAATTACTAGAAATAAAAATAACTTTTTCATAACATTTTCTTTTTTTTTAAAGATGCTTGTTTTATGAAAAGGTTGCGTGTATAATAAAAAAAACGCCCGATATTATCGGGCGTTTTTTTAACTTTTAACAGCTTTTATAGCTTCTCTTATTTTAACATCGAGTTCATCAAACAATTCGGGGTTGTCTAATAGTAGGCTTTTAACAGCATCCCTACCTTGTCCTAGTTTAGTATCTCCATAACTAAACCAAGAACCACTCTTTTTAATAATTTCGTATTCTACACCTAAATCTATA
>CALHVB010000127.1 GCA_938039345.1 uncultured Sediminicola sp. | reverse complement strand
TACTAAAAACACAAAAAATAGTTTTAGAGCTTTCATGAA
Source organism: uncultured Sediminicola sp. (assembly GCA_938039345.1). The sequence continues at coordinate 12,599 of CALHVB010000127.1, read as the reverse complement.
ATTATTAAAAGACATATTATTTGGAGTTGGAATTTCTGCGGTAAGCGGAAGTACTGATATTATGATAAACTCTATTTGTTTTGATTCTAGAAAAATAGGATTAGATGATGTTTTTGTGGCAATAAAAGGAACTATAGTAGATGGGCATGAGTATATAAAAAAAGGAATAGCTTCGGGTGCAAAAGCAATTATATGTGAAGAATTACCCAAAGATATTGTAAATGGTATTACTTATGTTGTTGTAGATAATGGTAATAAAGCCCTAGCTATAATGGCTTCTAATTTTTATGAAAATGCCTCTAAAAATTTAAAATTAGTAGGTGTAACGGGTACTAATGGTAAAACAACAATCAGTAGTTTGTTGTATCAGTTGTTTAAAAATGCAGGCTATAAAGTTGGATTAATATCTACTATAAAAATAGTTGTAGATGGGCAAGAATATGCAACAAGCCATACAACACCAGATGCCTTAACTATTAATAAGTATTTAAGTTTAATGAATAATGCTGGTGTGGAGTATTGCTTTATGGAGGTAAGTTCTCACGGTATTCATCAAAAAAGAACAGAAGGTTTAGTATTTGCTGGAGCTATATTTACGAACTTATCTCATGATCATTTAGATTATCATAAAACATTTGCAGAATATAGAGATACTAAAAAGTTATTGTTTGATCAGTTGCCAAAAACGGCATTTGCAATAACAAACAGCGATGATAAAAATGGAGCAGTAATGCTTCAGAATACAAAGGCAAAGAAATACACCTATGCCTTAAAAAGTTATGCAGATTATAGAGCACAAGTTTTAGAAAACCAGTTCGATGGTCAGTTGCTAAAGATTAATGATAATGAGTTGTGGTCTAAGCTTATAGGGAGTTTTAATGCTTATAATTTGTTAGCCATATATGCTACTGCAGATTTATTAGGTTTAGAAAATTTAGAGATTTTACAATTATTAAGTCAGTTAGAAAATGTTGATGGTAGGTTTCAATATTATATTTCAAAAGAGAAAATAACGGCAATAGTCGATTATGCCCATACACCGGATGCGTTAAAAAATGTACTTGATACAATCAACACATTGAGAACTGGAAATGAAAACGTCATCACCGTTGTGGGGTGTGGTGGCGATAGAGATAGTTCAAAGCGCCCGGTTATGGGTAATATCGCATCGGCATTAAGTAATAAAGTCATTTTCACATCAGATAATCCTCGAACAGAACCTCCTAATGCTATAATTAAGCAGATGGAAGAAGGGGTAGAGCCGCAAAATTTCAGAAAAATTTTATCAATAGACGATAGGGAGCAAGCGATAAAAACAGCATGTCAATTAGCGCTTGCCAATGATATTGTTTTAATAGCAGGAAAAGGGCACGAAACGTATCAGGAAACAAACGGAGAACGCATACATTTTGATGATTTTAAAATGGTAAAAGAAGTATTAACAAGTTTAAATAAATAACAGTAAGAATAAGGATTTTTATGTTATACTATCTATTTGATTTTTTAGAAAAAAAATACCAGCTTCCAGGAGCAGGCTTGTTTAATTTTATAACGTTTCGTGCAGCGTTAGCAATATTATTGTCCTTAATTATTGCAACAGTTTACGGTAAAAAAATTATTGTTTTTCTCCGTAAAAAGCAGATTGGAGAAACAGTTCGTGACCTAGGTTTAGAAGGGCAAAGTCAGAAAGCAGGAACGCCAACAATGGGAGGTTTAATAATTATTCTAGCGACACTAATACCCGTATTATTATTTGCTAAAATAGATAACATTTACATACTCTTGCTTTTGGTAACTACCGTTTGGATGGGAGTTATTGGTTTTGTAGACGACTATATAAAAATCTTTAAAAAGGACAAAGAAGGCTTAAAGGGAAGATTTAAAATAATGGGGCAAGTAGTACTTGGGTTAATTGTAGGTGCCACCCTTTATTTTCATCCAGAAGTTACCATGAAAGAGCAGGTAGATGTAGCGGTTACAACTCAGCTCATAACAGAAGGTAAAGTAGGAGATGAAATTAAATCAACCAGAACAACCGTGCCATTTCTTAAGAACAATGAATTAGACTATGCAGATTTTATTAGTTGGACGGGTGATGGAATGGAAAAATATGCATGGTTAATATTTATACCACTGGTTATAATAGTAGTTACAGCTGTATCTAACGGAGCAAATTTAACAGATGGTATAGATGGTTTGGCTGCAGGTACATCGGCAGTAATTGTCTTTGCTTTAGGAATACTTACTTGGGTTTCTGGGAACATAATTTTTTCTAATTATCTAGATATTATGTTTATTCCCCGTGCAGGAGAATTGGTAATTTTTATCGCAGCGTTTTTAGGAGCTTTAGTTGGGTTTTTATGGTATAATGCTTACCCTGCACAAGTATTTATGGGAGATACAGGGAGTTTAACCATAGGTGGTATTATAGCAGTAATTGCAATTATTATAAGAAAAGAATTAATGATACCAGTATTGTGTGGAATTTTCTTTGCAGAGAACCTTTCGGTGATGCTACAAGTAGGATATTTTAAATATACCAAGAAAAAATTAGGAGAAGGAAAACGTATTTTTTTAATGGCACCATTGCATCACCATTACCAAAAGAAAGGATACCATGAAAGTAAAATCGTAATCAGATTTTTAATTGTAGGGATATTATTGGCAATTGTAACTATTGTAACGCTTAAAGTACGATAAAATCCCATCCCTAACCCTTCCCAAAGGGAAGGGAGTATGAATATGGAAGAAAAAAATAAAGATACAAGAAAAGAACTTACCTCCTTAGGAGGGACTGAGGGAGGATTTTTGGTGGTTTTAGGAGGAGGCGAAAGTGGCGTTGGGACTGCAATTTTAGGGAAGCAAAAAGGCTATGAAGTATTTGTTTCTGATAAAGGAAAAATAAAAGAAAAATATAAAAAAGTTCTTGAGCATTTTGAGATTGATTGGGAAGAAGAAAAGCATACAGAAGCTAAAATTTTAAATGCTAATGTAGTAATGAAAAGCCCAGGAATACCAGACACCGTTCCCTTGGTGCTTAAGTTAACTAAAGAGGGTGTTCCAGTGATTTCGGAAATAGAATTTGCATCACAATATACCAATGCAACTATTTTAGGAGTTACGGGTAGTAATGGTAAAACAACCACTACAATGTTGTTGCATCACCTTTTAAAAGAAGGAGATTGTAATGTTGGAATGGCAGGTAATATAGGAGATAGTTATGCTAAAATGGTAGCAGAGCAAAACTATGATTATTATGTGTTAGAGATTAGTAGTTTTCAGTTAGATGGTATTATAGATTTTAAGCCACATGTTGCCATATTAACTAATATAACACCAGATCATTTAGATCGGTACAATTATAAGTTTGAAAACTATATAGCATCAAAATTTAGAATCGTAAAAAACCAAACCAAGGAAGATTATCTTATTTATGATGCCGATGATGAGGTAATTACAAATTGGTTAAAAAATAACTCAATACAATCGCAGTTAATACCTTTTTCTATAACTAAAGAATTAGAAGAAGGCGCATATATTAAAGAAGATAAGATAATAATAAAGACACAAAATACAACTATGAAGATGATGAAAGATACACTAGCATTAGAAGGAAATCACAATCTTAAAAATACGATGGCGGCATCAACAGCAGCTAAGTTAATTCAGATTAGAAAAGAAACAATTCGTAATAGTGTTCAGAATTTTCAGGGAGCACCACATCGTTTAGAGAAAGTGCTTAAGATTCATTATGTAGAATATATAAATGATTCTAAAGCAACAAATTTAAATGCAACGTATTATGCTTTGGATAGTATGAAAACGCCAACGGTATGGATAGTTGGTGGGGTAGATAAAGGAAATAACTATAAGGATTTAATGCCTTTAGTAAGAGAAAAGGTAAAAGCAATTATCTGTTTAGGAGAAGACAATTCTAAAATAGTTGATGCTTTTGGTAATGTTGCAGATTTAATGGTAGAGACATACTCTATGAGTGAAGCTGTAAAGATAGCATACAAAGTAGCAGAGCGTGGAGATACTGTTTTGTTGTCACCAGCATGTGCTAGTTTTGACCTTTTTGAAAATTATGAAGATAGAGGAGATCAATTTAAAAATGCAGTAAAAAACTTGTAAGAAGTGACACAGTTTTTCGAAAATATTAAAGGGGATAAAGCTATTTGGGGTGTTGTGGCTCTATTGGCCTTGTTTTCTTTTTTGCCAGTATATAGTGCCAGTAGTAATTTGGTATATGTAGTTGGTAATGGAACAACTATTGGGCATCTGGTAAAGCATGCTTTATTATTGTTTTTAGGTTTCGGAATTATCTATGGTGTACATAAAATTCCTACTCACTTTTTTAAAGGCTTATCTATTATAGCAATGCCCGTAGTATTGCTGTTGTTGGTGTATACATTGGCACAAGGAACTACAATCGGAGGTGCAAATGCAAGTCGTTGGATACGTTTGCCTTTAGTAGGTTTTACGTTTCAGACTTCTAATTTGGCATCTGTAGTGTTAATGATTTATGTGGCAAGATATTTAAGTAAAATTAAAGACCAGACTATTACTTTTAAACAAAGTATTTTACCTCTATGGTTGCCTGTGTTTTTGGTTTTAGTGCTTATACTACCAGCTAATTTTTCTACAGCTGCTATTATATTTTTTATGGTATTGGTGTTGTGTTTTATAGGAGGTTATCCTATAAAATATTTATTGGGAATTGTAGGAGCTGGAATTTTATTTTTAACCCTTTTTATTTTAACAGCAAAAGCATTTCCAGATGTATTTCCTAACCGTGTAGATACTTGGGTAAGTAGGATAGAAAGTTTTACCAATGGTGAAGATTCAGAGTCCGATTATCAAATAGAAAAAGCAAAAATAGCCATAGCAACTGGAGGTATTGTGGGAAATGGGGCAGGTAAAAGTGTAATGAAGAATTTTTTACCGCAAAGCTCATCAGATTTTATATATGCTATTATTATTGAGGAATACGGATTGGTAGGGGGCTTTGTTCTAATGTTTTTTTACCTATTACTCTTATTTAGAATTGTGGTGGTAGCTAATGGCGGTGAAACAGTTTTTGGAAAATTATTAGTATTAGGAGTAGGCTTACCTATTGTTTTTCAGGCATTCATAAATATGGCAGTTGCGGTAGAATTGTTTCCTGTAACAGGGCAAACATTACCATTAATAAGTAGCGGCGGAACTTCTACTTGGATGACGTGTATGGCTATTGGTGTGGTATTAAGCGCAAGTAATAAAAATAATAGAGAGCCAGTAGAAGATGATATTATAGATGATGATGAAACAACAAACCCTTTAGAAGTATTAAGTGGACAATTATAAATTTATATTATCTGGTGGAGGTACAGGCGGACACATTTATCCGGCAGTTGCTATAGCTAATGAACTAAAGAAACGCTTCCCAGAAGCTGAAATTTTATTTGTTGGGGCAAAAGACCGCATGGAAATGGAAAAGGTGCCGCAAGCAGGATATAAAATAGAAGGACTTTGGATAAGTGGCTTACAGCGAAAGCTTACATTAAAAAACTTAATGTTTCCATTTAAACTAATAAGTAGTTTGATAAAAGCCCGAGGCATAGTAGCAAAATTTAAACCAGATGTTGTAATAGGCACTGGCGGATTTGCTAGTGGACCACTTTTAAAAATTGCATCGCAAAAAAATATTCCTTGTGTTTTGCAAGAGCAAAACTCTTATGCAGGTATTACCAATAAATTACTAGCAAATAAAGTAAAGAAAATATGTGTTGCTTATGATGGTATGGAGCAGTTTTTTCCTGCCGATAAAATTATAAAAACAGGAAACCCCGTTCGTGGAGATTTAATTAGAAGTGCCACAAATAAAGAGGGGGCTTATCAATTTTTTGAATTAAAGTCAGATAAGTCAGTGCTGTTAATTTTAGGAGGGAGTTTAGGGGCTAAGAGAATTAATGAATTGGTAGAAAGGCATCTTCCTTTTTTTATAGCTAATCGTATTCAGGTAGTATGGCAGTGTGGTAAATTATATTACGAGACCTATAAAAAATACAATTCGGAAACGGTAAAAGTATATGATTTCTTAAATAGGATGGACTATGCCTATAGTGTAGCAGATATTATTATTTCTAGGGCAGGAGCAGGTTCTGTATCGGAGTTATGTATTGTAGGGAAACCAGTATTATTTATTCCATCGCCTAATGTAGCAGAAGACCATCAAACTAAAAATGCAAAAGCATTGGAACAAGAAAATGCAGCAGTTTTAATTAAGGAAAAAGATATAGCAGAAACTTTTGAAACTGTTTTTTTAGAGGTATTTAAATCAAAAGAAAAACAAGAAGAATTATCAGTTAATATAAAAAAATTAGCAATGCCAAATGCCACAAAAGATATTGCTGATGAGATTGAAAAATTATTAGAAAGTAAATGAATTTAAAAGAAATACATAACGTTTATTTTGTTGGTATAGGAGGCATAGGAATGTCTGCTTTGGCTCGTTATTTTAAATTTATTGATAAAGAAGTAGCTGGTTATGATAAAACAGAAACACCTTTAACCAAAGAGTTAAGTGGTTCTGGAATTCATATTCATTACACAGATGATGTAAAATTAATTACTGAAAATTATTTAAATAAGGCTACTACCTTAGTAGTGTATACGCCGGCAATACCCAAAGAGCATACGGAATTTAATTATTTTTTAGATAATGGCTTTACGGTAAAAAAACGCTCCGAGGTTTTAGGCATAGTAACGCAAGATACTTTTTGTTTTGCTGTAGCAGGAACGCATGGAAAAACAACAACTTCTAGTATTTTGGCGCATTTGTTAAAAGAATCTGGAACGCCAATAACGGCCTTTTTAGGAGGTATATCGGAAGATTTTAATAGTAATTTTTTATTAGAAGGAACAGCTTATTCTGTGGTAGAAGCAGATGAGTTTGATCGCTCTTTTTTACAGCTTTCACCAGATGTAGCTTGTGTAACATCTATGGATGCAGATCATTTAGATATTTATGGTACAAGCGATGAGATAGAAAAATCCTTTAAAGAATTTGCAAGTAAAGTAAAACCAAACGGAAAGTTGTTTGTTAAAAATGGTTTGCCGCTTAATGGTATTACTTATGGTATAGAAGATAATTCGGATTATTGCATTCGAAATTTAAAGATAGAACACGGTGCCTACATTTTTGATTTGGAAACCCCTAGTGAAGTTTTTAAAGGGGTAACGTTTAACAAACCGGGTAAACACAATTTGTTAAACGGGCTAGTAGCTTTTGCAATGGCAATGCAAATTGGGTCCCCACCTGATCGCATTGCCCAAGCTCTAGGTACTTTTAAAGGTGTGCAACGTCGTTTTACCTATAGAATAAAAGAAGATAATTTTATTTTTATAGATGATTATGCACACCATCCAACAGAAATAAATGCAGTTTATAGTGCTGTAGAAGAAATGCATCCTAATAAAAAAGTATTGGCAGTTTTTCAGCCACATTTATTTTCTAGAACAAAAGATTTTATAGAAGATTTTGCTACAAGTTTAGCACAGTTTGATGCTGTTTTGTTGTTAGATATATATCCTGCAAGAGAAAAACCAATAGCGGGCGTAACTTCAGAATGGTTATTGGGTAAAATAAAGAATACGAATAAAAAAGTTATAGAAAAATCAAGCTTAATAAAAGAAATTAAAGAAATAAACCCTGAGGTTTTGGTTACAATGGGGGCAGGAGATATAGGTTTAGAAGTATTAAAAATAGAAAAAGAATTTGCTTATGAAATTTAATTGGAACTACATAAAAATGGTAGTGCTGTTACTTTTGGTAATAGGTCTTTATTCTTTTTCTAACTATAGAAGCGAAAAAAAAGAAGTAAAAGAGCATCATATTCAATTTATTGGTAATCAGGGGATTTACGTAACACAGGAAACGGTTAATAAATTGTTAATACAAAATTACGGCAAGGTTAAAAACATAGCCAAAGAAAAATTAGATTTGAATAACATAGAAAAGGTAATTGCATCCAACGCTATGGTAAAAAGTTCCCAAGTTTATCTTACTGTAAATGGACAACTTACGTCAAAAATTGAACAGCGTAAACCAATAGCGAGAGTTGAAGGCAAGGAAAGATTTTATCTAGATGATGATGGAGAAAGAATGCCTTTATCTAAAAATCACTCAGCTAGAGTTCCAATTATTACAGGAAATATAACGGGGGAAAGTTTAGAAGATATCTATGTTATTTTAAAATATATTAACAACGATAGTTTTTTAAGAAAAAATGTTATCGGAATACATATAAAAGAAAATAATAAGTATCAATTAAAATTCCGAATGGATGATTTTGTAGTACATCTAGGAGGGGTAAACGATTTAGAAAAAAAGTTCACAAATTTTAGGGCTTTTTATACCAAAGCAATAAAAGATAATACTTTGGATGACTATAATAGCGTAAGCTTAGAATATAATAATCAGGTAGTGTGCACCAAAATATAAATTATGGAACAAGCTAATTATTCAGTTGGGTTAGACATAGGAACCACTAAGATTGTAGCCATTATTGGTAAGGAAAACGAATATGGTAAAATAGAGGTTTTAGGAATAGGCAGATCTAAAAGTTTAGGAGTGCACCGTGGTGTGGTTAATAATATTACCCAAACCATAAAATCTATACAACAAGCTATAGAAGAAGCAGAATCTAATTGCGGATTAAAAATTGGGTCAGTAGTAGTAGGTATTGCAGGGCAACATATTAGAAGTTTACAGCATAGCGATTATATTACTAGAGCTAATTCAGAAGAAGTAATTAATGATGATGATTTAGATAAGCTGTGCAACCAAGTATATAAACTTGTGATGTTGCCAGGCGAAGAAATTATTCATGTATTACCACAAGAATATAAGGTAGATGGTCAGGCAGAAATAAAACAGCCTATTGGAATGTATGGCGGAAGATTAGAAGCTAATTTCCATGTAGTAGTAGGGCAAGTATCATCTATTAAGAATATAGGCAGATGTATTAAAAGTGCCGGTTTAGATTTAGCCAGTATAACCTTAGAACCTTTAGCTTCTGCAAATGCAGTATTAAGTCAGGAAGAAAAAGAAGCAGGAGTAGCCTTAATAGATATAGGTGGTGGTACTACCGATTTAGCAATCTTTAAAGATGGTATCATAAGGCATACAGCTGTAATTCCTTTTGGAGGAAATATTATTACCGAAGATATAAAGGAAGGTTGTTCTATTATAGAAAAGCAAGCTGAATTATTAAAAATAAAATTTGGTTCGGCATGGCCAGGAGAAAATAAGGATAACGAAATAGTGTCTATTCCAGGCTTAAGAGGAAGAGAACCTAAAGAAATTACCTTAAAAAACCTTTCTAAGGTAATTCATGCTAGAGTAGTAGAAATTATAGAGCAAGTGTACGTAGAAATAAAAAATTACGGACACGATGATCAAAAGAAAAAACTAATAGCAGGTATTGTTTTAACAGGAGGTGGAAGTCAGTTAAAACACTTAAAACAGTTAGTAGAATATATTACAGGAATGGATACCAGGATAGGATATCCTAATGAGCACTTAGCAGGAGATTCAGATGAAGAGATAGCAAGCCCTTTATATGCTACAGCAGTAGGATTATTAATGAATGCTATAGAAACTAGTGCAAAAAATAAAGCAATAGAAAGCGAAGAAGAAATAGTAGCAGAAGAGAGTAATGCTGTTTCTGATGCTAATGAAGCAGATACAGTAGTACAACAACCCGTAAGAAAAGAGCGAAAATCCATTCTTGACAAATGGTCAGAGAAATTGAAAGATTTTTTAGATAATGCAGAATAACGCATAAAAATATATATAGTAGAACCAGATAATACGTATTGTATGAGTAAGAACACCGAATTTGAAAGTATTTCGTTTGATTTGCCCAAAAATCAAAGCAATGTCATAAAAGTCATTGGTGTAGGTGGTGGTGGTAGTAATGCCATAAATCACATGTTCCAAGCAGGAATTAAAGGAGTAGATTTTGTTATTTGTAATACAGATGCACAAGCGCTTCAAAATAGTTCAGTTCCTAATAAAATTCAATTAGGAGTTTCTTTAACAGAAGGATTAGGTGCTGGTGCCAACCCTGAAGTAGGAGAGCAAGCAGCTATAGAAAGTACAGAAGATATCAAGAGTATGTTAGGTACTAATACCAAAATGGTATTTATTACTGCTGGTATGGGTGGTGGTACAGGAACTGGTGCGGCTCCTGTTATTGCTAAGCAAGCCAAAGAAATGGATATTCTTACTGTTGGGATTGTTACTATTCCGTTTTTGTTCGAAGGCAAAATGCGTGGAGAACAAGCGCATGCCGGAATGGAAAAATTAAGAAAGAATGTAGATTCTTTAATTGTAATCAATAACAACAAACTTAGAGAAGTATACGGTAACCTTGGTTTTAAAGCAGGTTTCTCTAAAGCAGATGAAGTATTAGCAACGGCAGCAAAAGGTATTGCAGAGGTAATTACGCATCACTATACACAAAATATAGATTTACGTGATGCTAAAACAGTACTATCTAATAGTGGTACAGCTATTATGGGTTCTGCATCTGCATCTGGTTCTGCAAGAGCGCACGAAGCTATTATGAAAGCTTTAGATTCTCCATTATTAAATGATAATAAAATTACAGGAGCTAAAAATGTATTGTTACTTATTGTGTCTGGTTCACAAGAAATAACAATAGATGAAATAGGCGAAATTAATGATCATATACAAGCAGAAGCAGGTCATGGAGCTAATATTATTATGGGTGTTGGCGAAGACGAAAACTTAGGAGAAGCAATAGCTGTTACTGTTATTGCTACGGGTTTTGATGTTGATCAGCAAGATGAAATTGTAAATACCGAATCTAAAAAAATAATACATACACTAGAAGAAAATCAAAAAGCAGAGCAAGTTTTGGTATCTCCTCCAACAAAAAATATAATACATACATTAGAAGAGGAAGAAAAAGTAATTCCAGCTCCAGAGATTATAAAGCATACTTTAATCGAAGAGGAAACAGAAAAACCTTCCAATTTAATTCCTACTACAAACAAGATTAAAGATTTTAATGTAATATATGAGGAAGTACTTGCTACAGAAGCGATAGACGAAGACGATTTTATTATTATAAATACAAATGATAAAATTAAAGATATTGAAGTAGTAGATCCTGTTGTTGTTAGTGATAAAAAGATAGAAGACGATCAGTTTGCTTTAAGTTTTGATATGCCATTGTTTGAAGTAGAAAATGAAGCAGAGAAAGAAAATGTAGTTACGTTTGATTTAGAAGAGAATATTAATGATATTGAAGTAAAAGATCATATAGAAGTTACACCTACTTTAGAATATAGCAAGGAAGAAGAAACAACAAGATATAGTTTAGATGACTATATGGATTTAGAAACCAAACTTACCGGAGCTAAATCGCAAACAGAAGAAGTTAAGCCTAAGGTAGCTGAAGAAGAAATAGTTTTTGAAAAGAAAACGGTTGAAAAAGAAATCGTAGAGGAAGTAGAAACTAAGAAGCTAGATCCTATGGATAGCCCTATAGAAGAGTTGTTAAAGGAAAGAGCAGACGAACGAAGAAAAAAGCTAAAAGATTTTAACTATAAATTTCAGAATAACGTAAATAGTATAGACGAAATAGAAAAAGAACCTGCATATAAAAGGCAGGGTATTGCTCTAAAAGAAAATACGAGAGATAATAAAATATCTAAAACGTCTATTAGTGAAGATAGTAATGATGATATTCAATTACGTTCTAATAATTCTTTTTTACATGATAATGTAGATTAATTAATAATCCTAGAATAACTTTTAGGCCCGAAAACAGCTAACGTTTTCGGGTTTATTTTTTATATTCGTTTTCGCTAAATAATAAAGATATGAGTTTACAGAAACAAGTAATGGAACAAATGAAGGCAGCAATGAAAGCTAAAGATAAAGTAGCTTTAGAAGCATTACGTGCTATAAAATCAGCAATATTATTAGCGCAAACAGAAAGCGGTTCTAATGAAGAATTGTCAGAGGATGCAGAAATTAGCTTAGTACAAAAACTAGTTAAGCAAAGAAAGGATAGCGCCACTATATATACAGAACAAGGTAGAGCAGATTTAGCAGCCCCAGAATTAGAACAAGTAGCAATTATAGAACAATTTTTACCAGAGCAACTTACAGAAGAAGAAATAGAGAAAGTAGTATTACAAACTATAGAAGCTACAGGAGCTGCTGGTATGAAAGATATGGGTAAGGTTATGGGTATAGTTTCTAAAGAATTGGCTGGGCAAGCAGATGGTAAAACCATTTCTAGTATTGTAAAGGCTAAATTGACATAATTATTAAAAAATAAAACTCTTGTTCTAACGAGATGAAATGGCCTCGTGGCGCAACTGAATAGCGCATCAGATTTCGGCTCTGAGGGTTACAGGTTTGAATCCTGTCGAGGTCACAAAATTTAAAAATCGCAATAAGCTAAATATAAGCTTGTTGCGATTTTTTTGTTTTAAAAACTATGGGCGGCATAGCGTTTAATTTTATAATTAAAGCTTAGAAAAGAGTAAAGCCTCTTATTTATTCAGTTCCCAAC
>CALHVB010000126.1 GCA_938039345.1 uncultured Sediminicola sp. | reverse complement strand
ATATCTTCTGGCATTATTATACCTTTATATATAAGTGTTGTATTTGATAAACTTGGAATATAAAAATGATTTGCTTCTGATATTTTAGAATTACGGATAGTGTGTTCCGTAATTTTACGCGCAGCATATAATTTTGCTCTAAATTTATTTTCTTCTAAATCTCCTTGAGCAATAAATAATTGTTCAATATTAGGTTCAGAAGCAAGCGCTATTTCTCCTAATTGAGATGAATCTACAGGAACTGTTCTCCACCCTAGAATTGTTAAGCCTTGATTAGTAATTTCTTTTTCAAACTCTGATTTGCAAAATTTATATTGGTTACTGTTTTTAGGTAAAAAAACCATACCTACAGCATACTTACGTTGTTCTGGAATTTCAAAATCACATACTCTTTTAAAGTAATCGTGAGGAATATCAATTAATAAACCAGCACCATCTCCTGTTTTACCATCCGCACTAACACCACCACGGTGCTCTAATTTCACTAAAATCTCTAAAGCATCATGAATAATTTGGTTGTTTTTTTCACCGTTAAGGTTACAAATAAAACCAGCTCCACAGTTTTCGTGTTCAAATTCCGGTAGGTATAAACCTTGCTCTTTCAATCTCATAAATTCATCAGTTTGTTCAAAAATATCGTTTTAATTCTACCAAATAGACCTATTTAGAATAGAATCACTAAAAAATCTATCGTTAAGAATAAAACGTTAAAAAAAATGCAAATTTACATGTTTATATTGTTAATTTTAAGATTATCTTAAAACAAAAGGGCTTTAAGTAGTGAAGCTTAACAAGTTGAGGGGTGTTTGTTAAATTTTTGCAATAGATTGTATAGTGCCCCTATTTTTTGAAAAGAAAAAGCGATGTGTTTATAAGATTATACGTAGTTACCCCTAAAAAATATAGGGGTGTTAACTTTATATTTTTTTAGTTTTTTAAAATTTTTCTAGAAATTACTATTTTTTGTATTTCAGAAGTCCCTTCATAAATTTGTGTAATTTTTGCATCTCTCATAAAACGTTCTACATGGTAATCTTTAACATAACCATTTCCTCCATGAATTTGTATAGCTTCTATACTAACATCCATTGCTATTTGTGATGCGTATAATTTTGCTACTGCACTAGACAAATCGTAGTTGTTTCCTTGATCTTTGTCCCAAGCTGCTTTGTATACCAAATGTCTGGCAGCTTCAATTTGTGTGTACATGTCTGCTAGTTTAAATGCTATAGCTTGGTGGTTGCTTATTTCTGTTCCAAAAGCTTTACGTTGTTTAGAGTATTTTAGAGCCAACTCATATGCGCCTGCTGCAATGCCTAAAGCTTGAGCGGCAATACCTATTCTGCCACCAGCTAATGTTTTCATTGCAAATTTAAAACCAAAACCATCATCTCCAATGCGGTTTTTTTTTGGAACTTTAACATCATTAAATAATAATGAGTGTGTATCACTGGCGCGGATTCCTAGTTTATTCTCTTTTGGACCAATTTCAAAACCAGGCATTCCTTTTTCTACAATTATTACATTTATTCCTTTGTGTCCTTTTTCTTTGTCGGTTTGTGCTATAACAAGATAAATATCTGCCGAATTACCATTAGTAATCCAGTTTTTTGTTCCATTTACGATATAATGGTCTCCTTTGTCTATTGCTGTAGTTTTTTGAGAAGTAGCATCGCTACCTGCTTCTGGTTCAGAAAGACAAAAAGCACCTAAAAGCTCGCCAGAAGCTAGTGGTTTTAAATATTTTTCTTTTTGATCTTCGGAGCCATAGGTTTCTAGCCCCCAGCAAACTAAAGAATTATTTACAGAAGCTATTACTGCTGCAGATGCATCAATTTTTGAAAGCTCTTCTAAAGCAATTACATAGGATAATGTATCTAGATCGCTACCATTATATTTTGAGGACACCATCATCCCTAAAAAACCAAGTTCCCCCATTTTTTTTACTAACTCTTTGGGAAAATGCTGTTTTTCGTCTCTTTCAATAACGCCATCCAGTAATTCGTTTTGAGCAAAATCTCTGGCTGCTTGTTGTATCATAATTTGTTCTTCTGAAAGTGAGAAATCCATAGTTTTGGTCTTGTTTTATGTTTTAGATGCTCTCTAAAGCTATTAAATTTTAATGATATTACTGAAAATTGACAAGTTTTTTAATAAAATGCATAAATCTGTGATACTCTATGCTACTATTTTTGTAAAATTATTGTATTTAATATATTGAAATAACATACATTTGTGAAATTTAGTATGATTACGATTTTTTAACTAGTTAGAATGGATATTAAATATCCCAATTAGTACATTTGTTGAAAATAGATTAAATCGTTTTTTAAAATAATAATAACCAATTATAAAATTTAAAGGAGCAGAGTATGGAAACTATCATGATTATTGTATTTGTTGTCGGCTATTTGGCAATAACACTTGAGCATAACCTAAAAATAGATAAGCTTATCCCAGCATTGGCGATGATGGCTATTTTGTGGGCTTTTATGGCATTAAGTATAGATGGTTTTTCTACTTGGTTCGATTCTGCTAAGCATGCTTTAATGGATAATTTTGGTTTGTTAAATCATGAGGAGAAACTACACTTGTTAGAAGAAACTTTGTTGCATCATCTAGGGAAAACAGCAGAAATTTTAGTATTTCTTTTAGGGGCAATGACAATTGTTGAGATTATAGATTACTTCGATGGTTTTTCTACAATTAAAGGATTTATAAAGACTAAAAGTAAAAGTAAAATTCTATGGATTTTTGCATTTTTAGCATTTATATTATCTGCAATTATAGATAACCTTACTGCAACAATAGTGTTAATTTCTATACTTCAGAAAATAGTACACGATAGAGATGCTCGTTTATGGTATGCAGGTTTAATTATTGTAGCAGCAAACGCAGGTGGAGCATGGTCTCCAATAGGAGATGTTACTACTACAATGTTATGGATTGGTAATAAGGTTAGTACTGGTAAGTTAATATCTTATTTATTAATACCTTCATTATTATGTATGTTAGTACCAACATTTATAGCTTCATTTATGCCTGCCTTTAAAGGAGAAATAGCGGTTGAAGAAGATGGTGATGATAAGCCTAAAAGCAAATTTGGACCAACAATGTTATACCTTGGATTGGGAGCTATCGTTTTTGTGCCAATATTTAAAACAGTAACACATTTACCTCCTTACGTAGGAATGATGCTTTCTTTAGCAGTAGTGGCTACATTTGCAGAGATATACAGTAGTTCTAAATTTAACATTTCTCAGATAGATGGAGAAGAGGAACATGCTTCAGCAGGGCACCATAGTCCGGTACACCATTCATTATCTAAAATAGAATTACCAAGTATATTATTTTTCTTAGGAATATTAATGGCCGTAGCAGCATTAGAATCATTAGGTTTATTATTTGGTTTTGCAGATACATTAAAGCAGTCTATGCCAATGTTAGGAACAGAAATGGCAGGAACTCAAGTATCAGATTTAGTAATTCTTTTGTTAGGAGTTGGGTCTGCAGTTATAGATAATGTACCATTAGTAGCAGCAAGTTTAGGAATGTTCTCAGAAGGTTTAGATGATCCTTTATGGCACTTTATAGCTTTCTCTGCAGGAACAGGTGGTAGTATGCTAATTATAGGTTCTGCAGCAGGTGTTGTAGCTATGGGGATGGAAAAAATAGATTTCTTCTGGTATTTTAAGAAAATAGCTTGGTTAGCCTTAGTAGGATTTTTAGCAGGTGCTGTAGCATTTATAATCATGAGAAATTTTGTGCTGTAAGTATACTTTTATTTATATATAAGCGTTAATAAAGCAACTATAATTACACAAAATATATGTTATTGTTTCAAGACCTTGTTGAAGAAACTGGGATAGGTGATGCTATACCAGAAGAGAAAACACTTTCAATAGTAGATTTAATAGTAAATGGAGGTACAGGTAGTATTGTAATTATTGCAGTGCTATTTGTTATGCTATTTGTAGCATTATACATTTATTTTGAACGCATATTTGCTATTAAAGCAGCTTCTAAGATTGATGATAATTTCATGAATCAGATTAGAGATCACATTACCAACGGAAAATTAGAAGCAGCAAAAATATTATGTGCACAGACAGATTCTCCTGTAGCAAGATTAACAGAAAAAGGAGTTTCTAGAATAGGAAAACCATTAGATGATATAAATACTGCAATAGAGAATGCAGGTACTCTAGAAGTTTATAAATTAGAGAAAAATGTAAGTATTTTGGCTACTGTTGCAGGTGCTGCGCCTATGATAGGCTTCTTAGGAACTGTAATTGGTATGATTTTGGCATTTCATGAAATGGCAAGTAGTGGTGGGCAAGCAGAAATGGGGTCATTAGCATCTGGTATTTATACCGCAATGACAACTACGGTTGCAGGTTTAATAGTAGGTATTATTGCATATATAGGATACAACCATTTGGTGAATAGAACAGATAAAGTAGTTCATAAAATGGAAGCAAATGCTGTAGATTTTCTAGACTTATTAAACGAACCACTTTAATTTTTTGCTGTTATGAAATTAAAAGGTAGAAATAAGGTAAGTCCAGACTTTAGTATGTCTTCTATGACAGATATTGTGTTTTTGTTATTGGTTTTCTTTATGTTAACCTCTAATTCACCAAACGCTCTAGATTTATTATTGCCTAAGGCAAAAGGAAAATCTACCAATACGCAAAATGTATCTGTTAGCATCAATAAAAAATTAGAGTATTTTGTAAACAATGAGAGAATTAACGGAGAATATATTGAAATTGAATTAAAAAAAGCACTAGAAGGGCAAGAGAAACCAACAATTATTCTAAGAGCAGAAGAAAGCGTTGCAATTAAAGAAGCAGTAAATGTAATGGATATTGCTAATAGGAATAATTATAAGGTTATTTTGGCGGTGCGACCTAATTAATGTCGTTTTTAAATACAAAACACAAAAAAAAATCTTTTACACTTACTACTATATTGTTAAGTGTATTGTTGTTGTTGCTTTTTTATATTGGGTTAACCTATATGGATCCACCTGAAGAAAAAGGGATTGCAGTAAATTTTGGTACTACAGATTTTGGTAGAGGAAAAGTACAGCCAAAAGAAAAAATAAAATCTGAGCCTTATAAAAAACCAATAACACCTCCTGTAGAACAACAAGAGGTAAAAGAGGTGGTTCCAGAAAAAACATCCGCAGTAAATAAACCTTCTGAAAAAGTTTTAACACAAGATAATGAAGAGTCTATTCTTATAAAACAACAAAAAGAAGCGAAGCAAAAAGCAGATGCAGCAGCTAAAAAAGCGAAAGCCGAAGCAGAAAAACAAGCAAGAGAGAAGAGAGAAGCGCAAGAACTTATAAGAAAAGAGAAAGAGGCTAAAAAGAAAAAGCTAGACCAGCTTATGGGAGGGCTTAATAAGTCCGATGGTAAAGCTACTGGAGGAGAGGGAGACGATAATGAAGCCGGAGATAAAGGAAAGCCAGAAGGGAACCCTTATGCCACAAGTTATTATGGTAGCTCGGGAGCTGGGTCTGGTGGTTATGGATTAAATGGTCGTTCTTTAGTAAATAAAGGCAAAGTAGAGCAAAACTGTAACCAAGAGGGTAGAGTAGTTGTAAAAATTATAGTAGATAGAAATGGTAAAGTTATAAGTGCTACGCCAGGAGTAAAAGGAACTACAAATAGCGACCCATGCTTATTAAAGCCTGCTAAGGAAACAGCTTTTAAACACAAATGGAATTTAGATGGTAATGCACCAAGTAAGCAAGTTGGTTTTGTAGTTGTTAATTTTAAATTAGGCGAATAGCATATTTAAAAATGACGTATAAGGAAACTTTAGATTGGATGTTTGCACAACTTCCAATGTACCAAGAAAAAGGAAAAACAGCTTTTAGTGGAAAATTAGATACTATAAGAACGCTTAGTCTGCATTTAAATAATCCTGAGAAAAAATTTAAGAGTATACATGTTGCGGGTACCAATGGAAAAGGGTCTAGCAGTCATATGTTGGCATCAATACTACAAGAAGCTGGTTATAAAGTAGGTTTGTATACTTCTCCTCATTTAAAAGACTTTAGAGAGCGTATAAAGATTAATGGAAAGCCAACAAGTGAAGAGTTTGTGGTTTCTTTTATAAAAGATAATAAAGCTTTTTTTGAAACTAATAAATTGTCTTTTTTTGAGATGACTGTTGGTATGGCATTTTTGTGCTTTGCCAGAGAAAAAGTAGATATAGCTATTATAGAAGTTGGTTTAGGAGGTAGATTAGATTCTACTAATATTATAACACCAGAAATATCCTTAATAACAAATATAGGATATGATCATACCGATATTTTAGGAGATACTTTACCTAAAATAGCAAGCGAAAAAGCAGGAATTATAAAAGAAGGCGTACCTGTAGTTATTAGTGAGTATCAAAAAGAAACAGAAGAGACTTTTGTCTCTACAGCTAAAAGTAGAAAATCTAAAATTGTATTTGCTAGTAAATCAAAAGATAAAGAATATAAAACGGACCTTTTGGGTACTTACCAAACTAAAAATATCAAAGGAGTTATTGCAGCTATAAAAGAATTAAAAGATTTTAATGTAAATGATAATCATATAGAAAAAGGGCTTTTAAATGTAGTTGCTAATACAGGTTTGTTAGGAAGATGGCAAAAATTACAAGATTCTCCGGTTGTTATTTGCGATACAGCTCACAATAAAGAAGGTCTGTCGTTAGTTCTTAATCAAATAAAGCAACAGCAGTATAATACTTTACATATTGTTTTAGGCGTGGTAAGTGATAAAAAATTAGACGAAATATTACCATTATTTCCTAAAAATGCTATTTATTATTTTTGTTGCCCTAAAATTTCTAGAGGTTTAAATGAAAAAGTTTTAATGGGGAAAGCTACTGCATTTAAATTGAAAGGTAATAGGTATGAATCTGTAAATAAAGCATTTAAAGCAGCTAAAGAATCTGCTAGGAAAACAGATTTAATATATATTGGCGGTAGTACTTTTGTTGTAGCAGAAATAGTTTAGTTTTTTTATCATTTTTTCTTT
This sequence comes from uncultured Sediminicola sp., assembly GCA_938039345.1. The sequence continues at coordinate 3,740 of CALHVB010000126.1, read as the reverse complement.
GGTGATACGAAAAACAGTCTTATATTTGCACTCGCTTATCGGAATAGCGATAAGGTTATTTGTTGATTTAGGGCTCTTAGCTCAGTTGGTTTAGAGCACCTGCCTTACAAGCAGGGGGTCACTGGTTCGAATCCAGTAGGGCCCACAGTAACAAAAGAAAAGCTTCACAGAAATGTGGAGCTTTTTTGTTTTCTATATTTATTAAGAATAAGTTATTATGACTATTCTCTTATATGTGAAATAATATAAAAGAACTTATCTATGCTGTTATTAAACTTCGCAAAATTCTCGTAACTTTCTTTTACCTTAAATCCGATGTCTTTTTGTTTTTGTTTTCTGGATTCAAAAAAATGCTTATTACCAATTTTTGTTAGGTGATTATATTTTTCTAGATAACCTAATACTTCGGAGTTAGAGAATGAATTGTTATTAGATATTTCTTTAATTGAAGCTACTATGATAGCAGTAAACTTAGCATCGCTAATGTTTTCTCCTTTTTCTTTTAATTGATCTATGGCTAAAGTGCAATATTCATATATATAAGGTATTCTAACTATAACTTGTAAATAATCAGACAAGTCACTAATATTTTTTTGATTTATATTAATATCAAGCGAATCTTCAATTTTTTTAAACTTTATATCAGGGTCTTTTAATACAAATCCAATTTCTAATAGGTACTTTAAAATAATATTAGTGTCTTCTTCGACTAGTTGAAAAGCACTTTTTAAATGTATATCTTCTAATAAAGAAAGATTTCTAAAGTTATGGTCTTGTGCTATACTATTTAATCTTTCAATAGTAGATTCTATAATGTTTAATATTCTAGTTCCTAAATTGGGATGGTATAGATTATTAAAATTCTTTTTTATTGTTCTTCTTTGAAAAATAGTTACGCATATAACTTGGGCAATAGAGCATAGCCTAAATAAAAATATTGTTTTTAATATTCTTATTATATGAGTTCTTTTTTCTTTGCTAATCTCAGTATTAGATGCTTCAATTTCAGAAATACTAATAGCTATCCATTCATTTAAAAAAGGATATGCTTTATAAGCTTCTGTATGTGCAAAATGGTCTACTACAACCCAAGAGGCTTGTTTGTCTGCCATAATCTCGGCAGACAATCTTATATCGTATTCTTCTTTATTTTTATAATCAGTAAAGAATTCATTAAAATAAGAATTACTGGTATCAGGAGAAGAAAACATTTTTGCATTTTCAAAATAATCGCAATGACCAAGATAGTTATGAGCATCTTCATGTGCCGTTACCCAAAAAATAGACATAGTAGCAATTAAATCAGCAATATCTTGCCTGTGCTTAGAGAAAGAAACAAATTTGTGAAGTAATCCTGCATGAAATTTTTGTTGAATTTTACAAATTTTTTCATGTATTGAGTAGTCTACAAACCTATGCGGGTCTAATAATTTAGAAAATTCGGGATTCCAGCTAACCCAAGGTGGTTTGCCATTAGAATATAATTTCTCTTCTATATTTTGAGTAAAATGACTTCTGGAATCACTACATATAGACTGAGATGCGTCTTCTATCGCAATTAATAATCCGCGAGATAAATAAATTTTTTCTTTTTCTATATAAGCATTAACCTCAGGAGATTCATTAATATATACATCAAAATTAGAACTCCTTCTGCGATAATCAGTTTCAAAACTAATTTTTCTAACATTAACAATATCATCTAGCATTAAATCATAGCTAGAAGTATAGTCTTTATAGGAGAAATTAGGAATCTCATTTGTTTTTGTAGTTGCTTTTCTAAAACTCCTATGAAAAGATTTTATATTTGGCCAAAACCAATCATTCCCATAGATCATAGCAATAGTTTTTTATTCCATTTTTTATAATTATTGCAACAATAGAATCTATATCAATAGAGAGTTTTTCTTTAATTAGAATGTCTTTTATTAATAAAGCTAATTCAAAAGTTGCGTCGTTGTTAGCAATTACTTTTACAGTATCATTTTTACAAACCAATAATTTAAAATTTTTCTTTTTTTGATGAAACCATTTTTTGCCATTTTCTATTAGCTCTTCCATAGAAGGAGTAGAACCATACATTTTTCCTGATGAATTAAGTCCAATTATAGCATATAGCTCATCTATATTGGCATCTAAAGCTTTTTGTAGTTTTAAATCTTGTTTGCTCATTTTCAACGTAGTTTTTTCCTTATGAAACACTAGTTGAATTTAACTAAAAAAATGCTTTAAAAGAATGTAAATCAATTAAATATCTCTAATATTTTTGTTTTTATAAAAAAATATTGATTTAAAAAGTGACTTTCCTAAAATAGCTGTGTCTTAATAAGTATAGAACACAAAACAATGATAGACTTATTTGTAATACAGTTATTCTTAGTTATTAGTATAGTAATATTTTTAGTAGCTATAGGTGTTATTTTCTTAATGTCATCGCCCCTTGTAAAAAATAAAAAAGAAAGAGATTTCCGTAATAAAAAATATAATGAAGGTGTGTAACTATTTAAACACTAATCGCGCATTTTTCATTAATAGCCATCTGTTATAGATGGATAGTTCTAAGGAAGCATGTGGTAGTGCTTCCTAAGGATTTGGTTTTTTTGGTTTGTTTTTAAGGCCTCCTATATAGGAGGCTTTATTTTTTTAGTATAATAGCTTATTCACTTTTTTTAAGTGAGAAAATAATTTAATTCTATAACTTAGAGGTGTAGTAAGTGACTTTTTTAAAAAAACTGTGTCCTAAACTAAATAAGGCACTAAATAAATAAAATTGGGAGAAAATACTGTTTTTGAAGATTTACCAGATCAAGAACTTATTTATAAGATAGTTAAGGAAAAAAACACTATGCTATTTGAAATACTTTACGATAGGTATGCAAAAGTAGTATATAATAAGTGTTACAGTTTTTCTAAATCTGATAAAGAAGCAGAGGATCTAACACAAGATGTTTTTTTAATGTTATTTATAAAATTGGGGAGTTATAGCGGAAAGTCTAAATTTTCTAGCTGGTTGTATTCGTTTACCTATAATTTTTGTGTTAATTATGTTAATAGGAATAAAGAACGAAAAATTAAAGATGCTTCGGCTCCAATAGAAGATAATGAGCATAAGTTAAAAATAGAAGTAGATGATGAAAGTATCTACAGTATGCGCTCAGATAAATTAAAAAAAGCATTAGAATTAATAGATCCGGAGGATAAAAAAATACTTTTATTAAAGTACCAGGATGAAGTACCTATAAAAGAACTAACCGAGCTCTTAGAAATAGGTGAGAGCGCAGTAAAAATGAGATTAAAAAGAGCTAAAGCTCGTATTGTAGAAACGTATAATAAACTACCCTAGATATGTCAGACAAGAATAAAAATCCATTTAAAGAAATGGAAGATTCATTGCGGGAAGTACCACCTCATATGAAAAAGAAAGTAATGAGCGATATTGCTAATGCAAAATTAGTAATGGATATGGCAACATTATTTACCTATAATTACACTTCTGCAATAGAAGGAATGTTTAAAACAAAATCATAAGACTAATTAAGAGAATAATATGGAAATAATGAATAATATAGAGGAAGCTCTTTCGGGATCTTTAAAGTCAATTTTTGCAGATATAGCATCGGCATTCCCTAAAATTATAGGGGTAATAGTAATTCTTTTTATAGGTTGGATAATTCATAAAATAGTTAGAGCTATTTTAAAGAAAGTATTTAAGATAATTAAAATAGAAAAAATATCAGATA
>CALHVB010000125.1 GCA_938039345.1 uncultured Sediminicola sp. | reverse complement strand
AATATGTTAATGCAACTAAGTTGCAATATTAATATAATTATTTTTATAGTGCAACATAGTTGCATTATATTTGTATTATGGGTATTACAAGACAGACAAAACAGGTTAAAGCTCTAATTGATATTTTTGATAATAAAAAAGCAGCAATCTCTGTTGTAGATTTGGTTAAATTATTAGAATCTAAAATGAATAAAACCACTGTTTATCGTATTTTAGATAAGCTTATGGATGATGGTGTTGTACATTCTTTTATGGGTAAAGGAGGACTTAAATGGTATGCAAAGTGCCAAGATTGTTCTTGCGAAACACATAACGATGTACATCCTCATTTTCAATGTAAAACCTGTGGTGAGGTAGAATGCCTATCGGTAAGTTTTAAGTTACCTTCTGTAAATGGTTATAAAGTAGAATCTGCTAGTTTACTTATGATTGGGGAGTGCAATGCTTGTGCTTAATTAAGCTTTGTCTTTAATAACAAAGGTTATTTACTTGGTATTATAATGAGTTCTAAGAACTCTATATAGCTGTCAAAATTTGAAAAAAATGGTGTTTGAAGGTGAAAGATGGCGCATAACACGCAAATTGTTATTATATAAAAAAGAAAATATAAAAGCCTAAAACATAAATAAGTATAATGTTTTAGGCTTTGTCGGGATGACAGGATTTGAACCTGCGACCACTCGACCCCCAGCCGAGTGCGCTACCGGACTGCGCTACATCCCGATTATTGTGTTACATTAATTTTTTTGTTAAAAAACGAAAAGAAGCAAATGTATAAAAGTTTATTGATTTTTAACAACCAAATTATAACTCTATAACGTAGATTAAATATTTAACATTATTTGATGTTAAAAACATATATATTTGAAAAATTATTTAAAAATAAAAACTATAAAAATGAGAAAACTATTAACACTTACTTTATCTTTTTGTGCTTTTGCAATTATGCAATCTAATGCGCAAGATTATACTATAGCTGGAGGAATTGGTTTTGATTTAGGAAATGGGGCTAATTTTTTTGGACCTAGTGCAAAATATTTCTTTGCAGAAGAACATGCAGTACAGGCAGAAATTTTATTTGAAACTAATGTAACTGCTGTAAATGCTTTATACCATTATAATGGATCAATTGCACAGGTTGATAATTTAAATTGGTTTGCAGGTGGTGGAATTTCTTTATGGCTTATTTCTAATGGATTAGGAAATGAGTTAGCATTAAGACCAACAGCTGGTGTAGAATATATAATAGAAAGTGTTCCTTTAGTTCTTTCTTTTGATTGGAGACCGTTTATAGGGCTTGGAGATTTAGGTAATGAAGTAGGTACTTTTGGTTTAGGAGTTAAGTACGTATTTCAATAAAGATACACATAAGAATTAATAAAGAGCAGAAGATTATCTTCTGCTTTTTTTATGCAATGCATTTTAGTATTTTTATCCCATGAAAATTATCATTATAAACGGTCCAAATTTAAATCTTCTAGGAAAAAGAGAGCCAGAAATTTACGGTAGCGCTACTTTCGAAGACTATTATAAAAAGCTTCAAGAAAAGTTCCCTAAGGTAGAATTTACTTATTTTCAGTCCAATATAGAAGGTGAGCTTATAGGAAAAATACAAGAGGTAGGATTTTCTTATGATGGTATTGTGTTAAATGCAGCAGCTTATACTCATACTTCTGTAGGTATAGGAGATGCCATAAAAGCAGTAACAACACCAGTAATAGAAGTACATATCTCTAACACGCATAAAAGAGAAGCTTACAGACATGTATCTTACATATCTCCAGTAGCTAAAGGTGTTATTTTAGGTTTTGGTTTACAAAGTTACGATTTAGCGATACAGAGCTTTTTATAATAGTGACTGTGTTTAAAGTGTTGTAATTCATTGTTTTACAACTGTAATTCTTTCTTTTTAAGTTATAAATAACTAACTTCATCTGTATTAATATAAATACTAATTAGATGAAAGTAGTATATAAAGTAATTTTATTATTAAGTGTACTTCCTATAATTATTGTTTGTGCAGATAGTAATAAAGAAAAAGCGGAACTAGTTGATAGAGGAGAAGAGGGATCTTCCTCTATTCAAATAAAAAAGGCATTTCCAGCATTAAAATTTATGCGCCCTGTAGATTTTCAAACTCCAGACGATGCTACTAATAGAGTTTTTATAGTAGAGCAAAGAGGGGTTATAAGTTCTTTTACGAATTTAGAAAATGTAAAAGAGAAAACTACTTTTTTAACTATAGAAGATAAGGTAGACGATTCTAGAAATGAAATGGGATTGTTAGGATTGGCTTTTCATCCTAATTATAGTGTTAATGGATTGTTTTATGTAAATTATACTACAGCTACAACAACAATAATATCTCGTTTTCAGGTAGCTGCCGATAACCCTAATATTGCTAATACAGATAGTGAAACTGTGCTATTAGAGTTTACACAACCTTATAGAAATCATAATGGAGGTCAGTTGGCTTTTGGACCAGATGGTTATTTATATATAGCAGTAGGAGACGGAGGTTCTGCAGGTGACCCTCAAAATCATTCTCAAAACAGAAGTAATTTATTAGGTAATATTTTAAGAATAGATGTTGATAAGGTTGACAATGGATTAAATTATGCTATACCAGAGGATAACCCTTATGTAAATAATACCAATTTTAGGAATGAGATATATGCTTATGGACTTAGAAACCCTTGGAGAATTAGTTTTGATGTAGACACGGGTATTTTATGGGCAGCCGATGTAGGGCAAAATAAAATTGAAGAAATAGATGTTATTGAGAGTGGAAAAAATTATGGGTGGAATATTATGGAAGCATCCGAATGTTATAATGCAGAAAGTTGTGATCAAACAGATTTAATATTACCAGTTTTTGAGTATTTGCAGACCAATGGTGATGTATCTATTACTGGTGGTTATGTGTATAGGGGAGAGGCTATTCCCAGTTTAAAAGGGAAATATATTTATGGAGATTTTGTATCGGGTCGTATTTGGGCGCTTACCACAGATTTAGATACAAGATTGTCTAATGAATTATTAATAGATACAGATATAACGGTATCGTCTTTTGGTACCGATATGAACAATGAAATTTACTTTTGTAGTTTTGATGGTTATATTTATAAGTTTCAGGAAAACTAAATTCTAATTTTTTAAGCAGCTTATTGCTTTTTTT
>CALHVB010000124.1 GCA_938039345.1 uncultured Sediminicola sp. | reverse complement strand
ATACTCATCCATACAAATACTGGTTTACCCACAATATGATCTGCGGGTACATAGCCCCAAAAGCGACTATCCTCGGATCTATGCCTATTGTCTCCCATCATCCAGTAATAATCTTGTTTAAAAGTATAAGAGTTTGTTGCTTTTCCGTTAATACTTATTTGGTTACCATTAACACTTAATATATTTCCTTCGTATTCTTTAATAATTTTTTTATACAGAGGTAATACATTTAGATTTAAAGCAACTGTTTTTCCTGCTTCGGGAATATAAATATTACCAAAATTATCCTGATTCCAAGCAAATTGACTTTTATGTGGAAATATGTTTTTGTCTATATTTCCTTTAGCAGATATTCTTTTTACAACAGAATCTATTGCATTGTTTTTAGCTAAAGCAGCGGCAGCTTTCTCTGTTAAAGTTGTAGTACGTTCCCTGTCTATAACTTCTCGTAATGAAAGTCTATTTCTTTGAATAACTTTATTTGGAATACCTTTGGCAGGTGTAATAATCGTATGAGGACTAGATGGTGATATACCGTACACATGCTTACTTAATGCATTTGCTTGTTCTTGAGTTAAAGATTGTGCTATATATTTTCTGTTAAAATCGGTAACTCCAGCTTCTGTTAATAATTTAGAAGAAACCCCTTTTTTTGCATAGACAGTATGTGTGTATTGTGGTCTTGCTCTTTCTGGTAATATTGTTTGTTTTCCGTTAATGTATACGTATCCGTCTCTAATAGAAAGAGAATCTCCAGGAACACCTACACATCTTTTTACATAATTAGATTTTTTGTCAATAGGTTTTCTTACTCCTTTTTCTTTTACAAAAAATTGACGTACAGTATCAGTAGGCCAGCTAAAAACTACAATATCATTGCGTTTTATGTCTTGAAATCCAGGAAGTCTAAAATAGGGTAATTGAGGTTTGCTTAAATAAGATTTTGTTTTAATTACGGGTAAGGTATCGTGAACCATTGGTGCAGCAATAGTTGTCATAGGTGTTCTTGCTCCGTAGTGGAATTTACTAACAAAAAGAAAGTCTCCTATCAGTAATGTTTTTTCTAATGAACCTGTAGGTATTACATAAGGCTGAATAAAGTAAGTGTGTACTAATGTAGCAGCAACAATAGCAAAAACAATAGAGCTTACCCATTCTCCTATAGCTGTTATTGGTTGTAGACTTCTATCTTCAGTATATTTTACATCTAGCATGTAATTTACATAGTATATGTAGAATCCTAATGTTAAAATTACCAGCCAAGTATCTAAAGTAGAATTTTTACCAAAACTTCTTATGGTTTCTACCCATATTACAGGGAATAGTAAAAGATTAATAATAGGTATAAATAGCAGTATAACCCACCATTTAGGTCTATTAATAATTTGCATTAATACTATGGCATTATATACAGGAATAGCAGCTTCCCAAGCTTTTCTGCCAGCTTTTACATATAGCTTCCATGTTCCTAAAAAGTGTATTACTTGTATTAGTAATATAAAAAGTATCCACTGTGTACCGTTCATGTATTTATTTGTTAGTTAGCGCTTTTGGTTATGTAATTTAATTGCAGCAATATATCAAAAGCTGACTTTATTTTGTAAAAAGTGATGTTATTTTAATTAATGTTTAACACATCTTTCATAGAGAAAACCCCTGTTTTTCCTATAATCCATTCAGCAGCCACAACAGCTCCTAAAGCAAAACCTTCTCTATTGTGAGCAGTATGTTTAATTTCTATACTATCTACACTACTATTATAGGCAACAGTATGCGTGCCGGGTACATCTCCAATTCGTTTAGCTACTATGGGTATTTCAGTGGCTTGTTCTGTTGTATTTAATTTCCAACCTTCGTAATTTGTGTTTTTTATAACCCCTTCTGCTAAGCTTATAGCGGTACCACTTGGAGCATCTAATTTTTTGGTATGATGTATCTCTTCCATAGTAACATCGTAATCTTTTAAGTTACTCATCATCTTAGCCAAATAATCATTCAGCTCAAAAAATAAATTAACTCCTAGGCTAAAGTTAGAGCCATAAATAAAAGCTCCTTTTTTTTCTTTGCATAAGGCTACAGCATTATCGTAGTTTTCTAACCAACCAGTGGTTCCGGATATTACAGGAACATTATTTTCTATACACTTTGTAATATTTCCAAAGGCAGCATTAGGTAAGCTAAAATCTATGGCAACATCTATTTTAGAAAAATCTATTTCTGTAGTGTCAATGTCTATTTTTGCAACTATGGTGTGTTTCCTGTTTAGGGCAACTTGCTCTATCATTTTTCCCATTCTCCCGTATCCAAACAAGGCAATATTCATAACTTAAAATTTAATAGTTAATGCCATTCCGTAATTAGGACTGGCAGTTAAAGGATTGTATTCTAGATATGGTCTAAAGTCTAAACTTAAATCATCATCTATATTATATTGTTTTAAGTGCGAGTCTACATTGGCATCTACTATATTTATAGCATAGGCAACAATAGTAAGTACTAGCATTAAATCGCGATCTCTTTGATACCGTTCTTGCTGACTTTGTAAATCGTCCAAGTCTAAATCGGGGTCGGCACCAGGAAAGTTATCACTGTTAATATCATAAAACTCATCGTTTGTAAAACCAGCTCTTCTGCTTTTAAAAGCATCTCTAAATCTATTGTATAAATCATTATTATACGTATAGCCATATATACTAGCACCAATAAGTCCTATGGCGATTGGTGCTTTCCAATAGCGTTTATTATAAACTTGCCCTAATCCAGGGAAAACTGCGGAATAAAAAGCAGCTTTACTGGGAGCTAATGGATTTATTTTATATTTTTTATTTTTAAAAACGGTAGAATCGCTAATTACAATGCCTTCTTCTTTTAAATTAGAAGTAATAGAATCTGTTTCTTGGGTATTAGTATCTGGTTTTTTCTCCTGAGACCAATTAGTTAAAGTGAAAAAACAAAAAATAATAATTAGATATAGGTTTTTATTCACCTGTAATCAGTTTTTTTAATCGTTCTAAATCTTCTTGAGATTTAAAAGGGATTGTTATTTTTCCTTTTCCATTATCTGTAGCTTTAATAACAACTTTAGTGTTTAAGTAATTATTAAATTTATGAATAGTTTTTTCTGAGATGATATTAGTGGCAGCAACAATTTTTTTAGTTGTAGCTTCTGGGTTATTTTTCTTCTCTTGGTAATTTTTTACTGCTTGCTCTGTAGCTCTAACCGATAGATTTTCGCTTATTATTTTTTCGTATAAATCTATTTGGTCTTCTTTTTTATCAATATTCACCAAAGCTCTACCGTGACCCATGCTAAGAAAGCCATCTCTTATACCTGTTTGTATAATTGGGTCTAAACGTAATAGTCTTAGGTAGTTTGTTATTGTAGAGCGTTTTTTACCAACTCTTTCGCTCATTTTTTCTTGGGTTAATTGAATCTCATCTATTAACCTTTGGTACGATAATGCTATTTCTATGGGGTCTAAATCCTGACGTTGAATATTTTCAACTAAAGCCATTTCTAAAGACTCTTGGTCGTTAGCGATACGAATGTATGCAGGTACCGTTTTTAAACCTACTAATTTTGAAGCCCTAAATCTTCGTTCACCAGATACTAATTGATATTTGTTAAACTCTAGTTTACGAACTGTAATAGGTTGTATTACGCCTAATTCTTTTATAGAAGATGCTAATTCTTTTAAGGCATCATCATTAAAATTAGAACGGGGTTGAAAAGGATTAACCTCTATTACATCAAGATCTAACTCTACAATATTACCTACAACTTTATCTGCATTTTTATCTGATGCCGATTTTATATCGTTTTCAGGGTCTTTTAATAAGGCAGACAGTCCTCTTCCTAAAGCTTGCTTTTTTGTTGCCTTTGCCATTATACTTTCTCCTTGTTTTTCTTTATAATTTCGCTTGCTAAATTTAAATAATTAGTAGCTCCTTTACTACTAGCATCATATTTTATAATACTTTCTCCGTAACTTGGAGCTTCACTTAGCCTAACATTTCTTTGTATTATGGTATCAAAAACCATATCGCTAAAATGTTTTTTAACCTCTTCAACTACTTGGTTAGATAGTCTTAACCTAGAATCGTACATGGTTAATAATAAACCTTCAATATCTAAATTAACATTATGTATTTTTTGAACACTTTTAATGGTGTTTAAAAGCTTACCCAGTCCTTCTAATGCAAAATATTCGCATTGAATAGGAATAATAACGGCATCTGATGCTGTTAGAGCATTTAATGTTAAAAGACCTAGAGAAGGGGCACAATCTATAAGAATATAGTCATATTTTTCCTTTAAAGGATCAATAGCCTTTTTCATCATATACTCACGCTCATCTTTATCAACTAATTCTATTTCTATAGCCACCAAATCTATGTGCGCAGGAATAAGGTCTACATTAGGAGACGATGTTTCAATGATAGTATCTTCTGCAGATTTAGTATGTTCTAGTAATTGATATGTTCCAAACTCAACTCCATCTACGTTTACACCTAGACCAGATGTTGCGTTTGCTTGGGGGTCTGCATCAATTAATAATACTTTTTTTTCCAATACGCCTAGAGAGGCAGCAAGGTTTACAGTGGTAGTAGTTTTACCTACTCCACCTTTCTGATTTGCTATAGCAATTATTTTGCCCATTTTAGTAGTAGGATTAGAGGCTAAAAATACGATTATTTATGATGTTAAAAAATGTATTTTGTTAACAGTTAGTGAATAATTGTATTGTTAATTGTTAAACAGCGTTAAAGTTGTGTTTTTAAGCAATTTGTGAGTTGCTTTAAAAAGAAGTTAATCTGTAATGTTTTGTAATATTTCTACAGCTGCATCACTTATTTTTGTTCCCGGACCATAGATTCCTACAACACCACTGTCGTATAAGTATTGATGGTCTTTTTTAGGAATGATGCCTCCAATTACGATTTTAATATTGTCTTTACCTTTCTTTTTTAATTCTTCTATTACTTTTATAGCTAATGTTTTATGACCTCCTGCAAGAGAAGATATGCCTAGTATAATAACATTATTATCAATAGCTTGTGCTGCAATTTCTTGTGGAGTTTGAAAAAGAGAACCTATAACAACATCAAAACCAATATCCTTATACCCAGAAGCAACTACTTTAGCGCCTCTATCATGACCATCTTGCCCCACTTTGGCAATCATTATTTTTGGTTTCTTACCTAGTTCCTTTGCATAATAAGCTGCTAGTTCTTTTGCTTTACTAAAATTATTATTGTTTTTTATTTCTTTGGAATAGATGCCAGAAATTAATTGATTATTTCCTTTATGTCTTCTAAAAACAGTTTCTAAAGCATAGCTAATTTCTCCTAAGGTAGCTCTCTCTTTAGCAGCATTTATGCATAAATTAAGCAGATTTACATCTGTTTTGTTTGTTTTTGCTAATTGTGTTGCAGCAGTAGTTATTTTTTCTAATGCTGTTTTTACAGCTTTAGTATTTCTTAATTTTTTTATAGCATTAAGGCTTTTTATTTGCTGTTCACGAACAGCAGTATTGTCTACCTCTAAAACAGCTAATGGAGCTTCCTTTTTTAGTTGATATTTATTTACTCCTAAAATAGTATCTTGATTGTTATCTATATGTGCTTGTTTTTTTGCAGCTTCAGCTTCAATTTTTTGTTTAGGAAGATTTGCTTCTATAGCTTTAACCATACCTCCTAAACTTTCAATTTCTTTTATAATACCCCACGTTTTTTTTACAGTCTCGTTAGTTATACTTTCTACCATATAGCTGCCAGCCCAGGGGTCTATAGTTTTTGTAATTTCTGTTTCTTCTTGTAAAAACAATTGTGTATTCCTTGCTATGCGTGCAGAAAAATCTGTAGGTAATGCTATAGCTTCATCTAGAGCGTTAGTATGTAAACTTTGTGTGCCTCCAAATACAGCAGCAGCAGCTTCTATGGTTGTTCTGGCAACATTATTAAAAGGGTCTTGTTGGGTAAGACTCCAACCGCTAGTTTGACAATGTGTTTTTAACCGTAACGATGTATCATCCTTTGGGTTAAATTGTTTTACCAATTTTGCCCATAACATTCGTGCAGCTCTCAGTTTAGCAATTTCTGTAAAATGATCCATGCCAATAGCCCAGAAAAAAGATAGGCTAGGGGCTATTTCATCTATTTGCAAACCAGCTTTTATAGCTGTTTTAATATATGCTACACCATTTGCTAAGGTATACGCTAGTTCTGTTGCCGCTGTTGCGCCAGCTTCATGCATATGATAACCAGAAATGCTAATACTTTTAAATTTAGGCATGTATTTATGCGTATACTTAAAAATTTCGGCAACTATTAGCATAGAGGGTTCTGGCGGATATATGTAAGTATTCCGTACCATATATTCTTTAAGAATATCGTTTTGAATAGTACCTGTTAATTTTTCTTTAGTAACACCCTGTTCTTCTGCTGCAACAATAAAAAACGCCATAATGGGTAAAATAGCTCCATTCATTGTCATAGAAACAGAAAGCTTATCTAAAGGAAGGTCTTTAAATAAAGTTTTCATATCCTCAACAGTATCTATAGCAACACCAGCTTTTCCAACATCGCCAATAACTCTTTCATGGTCGCTATCGTAACCTCTATGTGTAGGCAAATCAAAAGCTACAGAAAGTCCTTTTTGTCCTGCTTTTAAATTTTTCTTAAAAAATAAATTACTTTCTTTGGCAGTAGAAAAACCCGAATATTGGCGAATAGTCCATGGTTTTTCTATATACATAGTTGCATATGGCCCCCTTAAATAGGGAGGTATTCCTGCCGCATAGTTAACATGTTCTAATGTTTTGTTTTCTAAATTAGAGTTTAGGCTTTTTTTAAGTTGAATATGTTGAAGGTTCTTTCTACTCATCCTCCAATCTATTTTGTTCTATAACTTCAGCTAGTCTTTTCTCTATAATAGGCTCTAAAAGTGTTTTTCTAACTTTTGTTTTTACAAAAGGAAAAATTTCCAGGTTATTTTTTAGTTTATCTTGCTCATTAATGTACTTGTTTGTACCCACTACTATTTTTTCTCCCTTATCAAATAAATCTTGCTCTTTTAAAGCACTTTCTTTAATCTTTTTTTGGATAGAATGTTCTTTTAATTGCTTTAAAAATCCACCATTGGCCTCTATGCTTTTAAATAATGCTAATGATTTTTCTGCAATTTCATGGGTTAGAGACTCTATATAATAAGAGCCATTGGCAGCATTGTTGTTTTTGTTGAAAGAAGCTTCTTCTTTTAATAAAATTAGTTGATTTCTAGCAATACGTTCTCCAAATTCGTTGTCTTTATGAAAAATGCTATCGTATGGCATATTAGAGATAACATCTGCATTTCCTAACACCGCAGCCATACATTCTGTAGTTGTGCGTAGCATGTTTGTGTTGTAATCGTACAAGGTTTTATTGCGTTTAGTAGGGACGGCAATAATAGTACAGGTTGGTTTTGCACTGTATTCAGAGGCTAAAGAGTTCCACAACAAACGTAAAGCTCTTAGTTTGGCAATTTCAAAAAAGTAATTTGAACCTATAGCAACTTTGAATGTAAAACAATGTTCCTTATTTAATACTACTTCTGATTTATCTAAAATATTTAAGTATTCATTAGCATGGGCTAGTGCATAAGCTAATTGTTGTGTTATGTTTGCGCCAGCATTTTGGTACAATGAGGTATCAATACTAAAAACTGTAGGATGTAACTTTAAAATTTTATGTAAAGTATTTTGGTCTTGTTTTAAATTAAAATACCAATTACCAGTTTTAGCGAGGTTACCAATAATATCAATATTTAAATAAATACTATTTTTATGGGGAGAAGCAAAATTTAAGATTTTATGAATGTATTCTAGGGATAAAAACTGAAGCTCAAAATATATTTTAGTGTGTTCTAGATAAATATTTTTTAATAAATGTTCTATTTTAATCTCATTAGATGGTACTATAAAAATAATGCTTTCTGCACCTCGCTTTAAAACATCTAAAGCTTTCTCATTTGCTACAGTAGCATTACCCGCATAAATGGTTTGCGCAATAGCCCACTCTTTATTTGTAGCTACTTGGTAGTTTGGTTTATTTTTTAAATCATCTGAAGTATAGAAAGGTTTTACTTTAATCCCTTCTGGAGATTCCCAGACCATTTTTTCATTGTAGTCTTCTCCTTGTAGGTTGTATTGAATATGTTGTTTCCAAGCTTTAGCAGATACTTCGGGGAATTCACTAAAAAGATTAGAATCACTCATTTTTTTTTGTCTTAATACTATCTGCGTATTCTATTAAGTATATTTCTTCGTTTTTTTTCTTTAAATAATATTCTTCGCGAGCAAATTTTTCCATTTCCTCTTTATTGGTTAATTTCTTAATAATAATCTTATCACTTTTAATCTCTTCTTTAAGAAACTCCTTTTGTTTTTCTAATTTTCTAATCTCCTTTTTTAGTTCTAAATGAATAAATAGTGAGTTAGTATCAAAAAAAATCATCCAGATAGCAAAAATAGTTAATACTAAAATGTAAGCATTGGTAAGAATACTAAACCACTTTTTTTTCTTAATATTTTTAAACCCCATTTAGGTTAGTTTTTCGTTGATAATAGTACGTACCATATCCACTGCAACGGTATTGTATTTATTATTAGGAATAATAATATCTGCATGCTCTTTAGAAGGTTCTATAAACTCGTTGTGCATTGGTTTTAATGTTTTTTGATAACTATTTAAAGTTTCTTCTAAAGCCCAACCACGTTCACTAATATCTCTTTTTAATCGTCTTATTAATCGTTCGTCAGAATCGGCATGTACAAAAATTTTAATATCAAAAAGTGTCCTTATTTTTGGATTCGTTAATATTAAAATACCTTCAACAATCATTACTTTTCGTGGATGTGTAAGTACAGTTTCTTTGGTTCTGTTACATTCCAAAAAAGAGTAAACAGGCTGCTCTATAGGTTTTCCAGATTTTAAGATGCTTAAGTGTTCTTCTAATAACCCAAAATCTATTGATTTTGGGTGGTCAAAATTAGTTTTCTTTCTATCTTCTAAAGATAAATGAGAAAGGTCGTTATAATAAGAATCTTGTGAAATTATTCCAACTTCATCTTTTGGTAATTCGTTAACAATTTGATTTACAACTGTTGTTTTTCCAGACCCAGTACCACCAGCAATACCAATTATTAGCATCCTTAATTATTTTAACCAAAAATACGAATTTGGGCTGATATTCCTAATTTTAGAAGTACTTCTAATCTGCTAACGAAGGCAAAAATAGAACACCGCCAGAGCAATTTCTTTGCGCACCAGTAACAGATGCTAAACAATTATCTTGTTCTTTAGCACGTAATACTCCCATAAACGCAAAAATTAAAGCTTCTTTAAATTCTATTAATTGGTTAGACGGAGTAATAACTTCTGTACTATTAGCTAATTTTTTCTTTAAGGTATCTATTAAAAAAACATTTAGGGCACCGCCACCAGTAACTAATAAAGTGCTTTTTTCTTTCAAACTATTTTTTTGTATTTCAGTAGCAATTTGTTCTGTTATATGGTGTACTGCCGTATGCAATAGATTTTCTATTGGAGTTTTTTTATCTTTTATTAAAGGAATTACTTTTTTTGCAAACCACTCATAACCAGTAGACTTTGGATACGATTTTTTGTAATACTTAAGTTCGTTTAATTCTTTTAATAATTTTTTATTTAATTTTCCTTTTCGTGCTAACTCACCATCTTTATCGTAGGGAAGATTAATTTTTTGAGTAATATAGTTTAAAATCATGTTTGCTAAACCTATATCATAAGCAATTCTTTGACTGTTTTTTTCAAAAGAAATATTGCTAATTCCTCCTAAGTTTAAACAAAAATCATAATTGTTAAATAGTAATTGGTCTCCTATAGGAACTAGTGGAGCACCCTGTCCGCCTAAAGCAATGTCATTTATTCTAAAGTCGCATATAACTTTACAACCAGATGCATTTGCTAGGTGTTGTCCAGAACCTATCTGAAAAGAGAATCCTTTTTTAGGCTGATGGTGTGTAGTGTGGCCATGGCTAGCGATAAAATCTACCTCTAGTTTTTCTTCTTTTATAAATTTCTTGGTTTTTTTTCCCAACCAAGTACCATAGCTATAGTGTAATTCTAATAAATCTATAGCGCTTAATGATAGTGTATTTTTTAATTGGTTCTTTATTGTTTTTTTATAGGAAATGTTTTTTGTTTTAACAATTTTAAACTCCCACTTTTCTGATGTATTCCAGAAATGACAGTATGCTAAATCTAGTCCGTCTAATGAGGTGCCAGACATTAATCCTATTACTTTATAAATTATCATTTGTTATTTTAGTTAATGGTGACGGGTAATTTACCCGTAGCATATACGTAGCCTAAAAAGTGTTTGGTTGCATTTTTTTGAAATTTTTCCTCATCTTGATAAACTAGCACAACAATTTTAAAATTTTCGGCTGCGAAAATATTTAAAACATACGGATTTCCAAACACATATAGCACAACATTTTTAGTACGTGTTAATTTTTTTAAAAAAGTAATTTCTTTTTCTAAAAAACCAAAGTTATTTAAAGGCTTTACATTAGGAGGGAAAAGAGAAATTAGAATATTTTTTTTATCATTTATACTATTTTGTATGTCTTTATTTGTGGTAGAATAAGTATCAAATAAAATTTCTTTAGAAATAGATTTAAAAAAAGTATTGTTACTACTTTTTCCTATAGATATACCAATGAAACCTTCGTTTTTAAAGGATTTAATTTTTTCCTCACTACCTTTATATAGTGTAATACTTTCCTTAGCTATTCTCTCATTAAGCTTATTATTTACGTGTACAGAAGTTTCTTTTTGTTCATTTTTATTTAAAAATACTTTTTCTTTAAGTTTCCAAACACGTTCAAAGCTTTCTTCTATTTCATTTTGAGATGCATTTTTTAAAATAGTAGCAATACCTTCTTCTATATTTTCAGCAAAACACAGCACATCATTTCCGGCATTAAAAGCTAACCACTCTAGTTCTCCTTTTATAGGATATGTTTTAGAAACACTATGCATATTTAATGCATCAGAAATAACAACACCATTAAAGCCTAATTCTTTTCTTAAAAGGCCTTTAATAATATCTTTGGATAAGGTTGCCGGAATATTTTTATTTTTAGACAAAGCAGGAACTGCTAAATGACCTACCATAACTGAATCTACGCCTGTTTTTACTAATTCCTTAAATGGAAAAAGCTCATTTGCTAAAAGTTCTTTTTTTGTTTTTTTTATTACAGGTAGCCCTAAATGAGAATCTATATCGGTATCTCCGTGTCCAGGAAAATGTTTAATGCAGGTTAAAATTTGTTCACTCTTGGTGCCTTTAATAAAAGCAGTAGCTTTTTGGGTAACTAATTCTTTATTTTCACCAAAAGACCTGTAGCCAATTACCGGATTATTTGGATTGTTATTAATATCTACCACAGGGGCTAAATTCCAATGAATATCAGCTATTTTACAATCATTAGCTATTTGTTTGCCAATAGCAAATAATAAATCGTTATTGTTTTGTATAGCGCCTAGTGTAATGGCATACGGATATTTGGGGGTGTTTTCTACGCGCATGGCTAACCCCCATTCAGCATCAATACTAATAAGTAATGGCTGTTGCGCACAATCTTGATAGCGTTTTATTAATTTTTTTAAAATATTAAAACTGTCTTTGTTGTATACAATCTTTTTTTTTCCTTCGAAATTTGTAGCAGCACTAGCACGGCTATGAAAAAAACAAAGACTACCAATATTATATTTTTTAATAGTATTTTCTAATGCTTTAATAGCTTCTTCGGTATCATTTATAAAAGCAGCAGGCATAAATAACTGACCTATTTTTTCAGTAGGAGTTAACCTTGCTCTTATTTTATGGTATGCCGTAATATTAGTCATTTACAATATTTGTTTTTTTACCAAAGTCGGCAGGGAATTTAATATATTTTAATAAAATAAATGATGGAATTGCTGCAATAACTACCCATATAAAAAAAAGAGAGTATCCTAATTGTTCTTGTATAATACCACTGATTGCACCCGCAAGCATAGCACCTAATGCCATAAAGCCTGTGGCAATAGCATAATGAGAAGTTTTAGACTTTCCATCTGCTACATATAATAGGTATATTAAAAAAGCGGTAAAACCAAAACCATACCCTAGTTGCTCAATTATAACAACTCCTGTTATTGCAATTATATTAGTTGTTTTTGTTATAGCCAGTAAAGCATAAAACATATTAGGAATATTAAGAGAAAGCATCATGGGTAGTAACCATTTTTTTAGTCCATCTTTAGAGATTAATATTCCGCCTAATATTCCTCCAATAACAAGCATAAGAATACCTATAGTACCATGCATTAAACCAATAGTTTCTGTAGAAAGTTCAAGGCCACCTAGTTTTTTTTTATCGAGCATAAAAGGTTGTGCCATTTTACCTAACTGAGATTCACCTAAACGGTAAGAAAGAATAAATGCTATAGTAAAACCTATATTCTCTTTTTTAAAAAAGGAAATAAAAACTTTTTTAAAACTATCAGGCGCGTCTTTTTTTACAATAGTAGGAGCTTCATGATTTGGAGTAATAAAGAAATTATATATGGTTAATAATAGCATTAATAACGCAGTAGTAATAATGGTAATGCTCCATGCTTTAGAATTATTGCCATAATATGTTTCTAATTTACCTGCTAGTATTACAATAAGACCACTACCTGTAATAACAGCTAAACGATATGAAGTGTTTCTTATGCCTACAAAAAAAGATTGTTTTTTTTCGGTTAAACTCAGCATGTAAAAACCATCAGTAGCAATATCATTTGTAGCAGATGCTATTGCGGTAATAAAGAAAAACGTTAACGAACCATAAAAAAACAAATCACTGGTTAATACAAAACCAACGGATAATAGCGTAATAGCTATAAGTAATTGCATACTTAAAAACCAATTACGTTTAGTACTTTTTAAATCTACAAAAGGACTCCATAAAGGTTTAAGTACCCATGGAAGGCCTAATAAGCTGGTATAAAATGCCAATTCAGTATTGCTAATTCCAAGTCGTTTATACATTATAGTAGAAAGACCAACAACAATTATATATGGTAAGCCTTGTGTAAAATAAAGAGGTGGAACCCACGCCCATGCCCCTTTATTTTTTTTAATGGTTTTGTTCATAAGAGTTAAAAGTAAAACAAATAGCGCAGTTTTGTTATAAAGGCAATTATAAAAATACCTATTTGCTTACTTTTGTTTTAATTCAATAAAAATTATTATTAGCAGCATGGCAGACTATAAAAAAATTACCGAACAATCTTCTCATTATGATGCTTTAGAAAAGATGAGTACTTCATCAATTTTAGAAAACATAAATAATGAAGATAAAAAAATAGCAGACGCTGTAGCTTTGGTAATCCCAGAAATAACAATATTAGTAAATGCTTTAGAAGAGCGCTTTAATAAAGGAGGAAGGCTTTTTTATATAGGGGCAGGTACAAGCGGTAGGTTGGGTGTTTTAGATGCTTCAGAAATTCCGCCTACATTTGGTATGCCATATGATAGAGTAGTAGGACTAATAGCTGGTGGGGATTCTGCTATTCGTAAAGCTGTAGAATTTGCAGAAGACGATACAGAACAAGCTTGGAAAGATATAAATGAATTTAGTGTTACAAAAAATGATGTTGTAATAGGTATAGCAGCTTCTGGAACTACACCTTATGTTATAGGAGGTGTTACTACTGCCAAAGAAAAAGGATTATTAACCGCTTGTATTACCAATAACCCAAATTCCCCTTTAACTAAAGCGGTAGAAATACCTATAGCGGTAAATGTTGGCCCAGAATTTTTAACAGGGAGTACTCGTATGAAAAGTGGAACTTCTCAAAAATTAGTATTAAATATGATTTCCACTGCCTTAATGATAAAAGTAGGGAGAGTTAAAGGAAATAAAATGGTGAACATGCAATTGAGTAATACAAAGCTTGTAGATCGTGGTACCAGATATATAGTTGAGGCTTTAGGAATTTCGTATAGTAAAGCAGAAGCACTACTTAAAGAGCATGGTTCAGTAAAAAAAGCAATAGATGCCATTACTAAATAATTAAGTATTAACTTTTTTGTTGAGTAAGAATTAAGTTGTTTTCATTGTAAGTATATGTTGTGTTAGCTTTTGTGCTATTATTAATATAATTACAGTGTTTTATTTTAAAAACATGATTTTTGCTTATGTTGTGAATAGGATACTTTAAGTGGTTTAGAATGTTTTTTTGTTAGTGAATGCTCTAAAAAACGTTATTACATCGAAAAAAAATATAAAAACGTACTATTTTGTGTAATTGTGCGTTCAAAAGATAATAAATACATAATATAATTAAAAGAAAGTATGTAAGAATAAGTAGATTTAAATAGTTTTATCAGAGAATATAGCCGACCCCAAATCAGGTATATTCTTTTCAAAAAAAAGACTTAACCTATGCTCCCAAAGAAACCAAAGCATTTGCTTTATGGCGTGTTATTGATGTGTATATCAATAATAGGTACCTCGGCAATTGCCAATACTAAAATACACACACTCATTACTGAGTTAACATCTACTGTGGATATTACAGAAGATAATGAGACTACAGTTCCTAAAGTTGTAGAAAAATCATCAGACTTTGTTAAAAGAGAAGAAAGCAAGGCATTAAGTATGCCTATGTTTACAACTATTATAATCGGCGCAGATGAAGAAGTTACATGTGTTAATGGGGGAAATACAGTAGCAAGATTTAATCTTTGTGGCGATTTTGATGATAGGGTTATAACTACAAATTTAACAGGTACTTATCAATGGCAGCAATTTAACCCAAGTGGAAGCTGTACATTTGATGTAAACGATGATTGTTCTAATACAGACAATTCATGTTGGTCAGATATAAGCACTAATTCAACCTACACTTTAGATGCTAGTGTAATTTCTTCTTCAAATGGTGCAGAATACAGGGTAAGGGTTAATAGTGGAACCTATTACTATTTTAAGGTAAAAAAGAGTACAATTACACAGACTTATGTAAAAAGAGATTATATATGTGGCGTAGATGGTAGAATACAAATAACAAACCTTTCCAGTGCATATGAGTATAGTATTGATAGTGGTGCCGGATTTGGAGCATGGCAACCTTCAGCAATATTTGATGGTTTAGCACCCGGTACTTATATTGTTAAAGCAAGACTACAAAATACGCTTAATACTTGTGAATATCCATATGAGCCTATTACCATAGAGCAGCAAGATATAACTATAGATGTAACTTATACCGATGCACAATGTTTTGGACAAAATGGTAGTATTACTGTTGATGTTCAAAATGTGCCTGGACCTTATAAATATACATTATTAGATGATACGGGTGTACCTCAAGAATTTACAACATTTATACCTGATAACCCCTATACTTTTGCAGCTGTAGGCTTTGGAACTTACAGTGTGCAGGTAGAAACACAACAATGTGCAGGAGATCCGGTAACCGGTATTCCTGCGCCTAGGCAAGATTTTGATACTTCGGGTAATCCCATTGTAATAGGAGATGGTTTAGTAGCCTTATCTGCTGGTACAGAGGTAAATAATAGTTTTGGGTGTAGTGTTCCAAGTGTAGATATTATAGTAAGAACATCTGGAGGTATGCCACCTTATACTTTTACAGTTAGTGATGGTGGAGTTTCCTCAACATCATATACAACCGAATTAATATATACAGTAACTTCTCCGGGTACTTATAATTTTAGTATTGAGGATGTTAATGGCTGTCCTATTACTGCTTCTGCAGATGTAGAAGAACTTACACCACCAGATATAACAACAAGTGGTACTGATGGAACTTGTAGTAATGGCGGAGCAAAAATTGATTTTAATATTATTGATGCTAAAGGCTATAATCTTTCCTATAGAGCAGACCCGTCTGACCCTTGGAGTACTAATCCACAGTTATCTGTTGCGGCAGGAACGTATAATAATTTGCAAGTACGTTATCAGCAAGGAGGCTTTGATTGTACATTAGATTTACCTGGCTCTGTAACTGTAAATACAGTTGGTGTTATTGATCCTGGAGCTCCTTTAATTATAACAAATAGATCATGTAATGCATCAGGCGGTGTAGATGGCGGAATTATAGAATTTCCAGGACCTTTTTCGGGAGGTTCGGGCAGTGGTTATGTTTTTAGTATTTCTGGAGATGATGCTTCAAATTTTTCAGCCCAAACAGTATATAATAATTTAGCACCAGGAACATATACTCCTATTATTAGAGATGGTGGTGGGTGTCGATTAGAGTTAACACCAGTAACTATTTTAGATGTAGACCCACCAACAGCAATTGCATTTACGCAAAGTAATATTAATTGTGCGGCAGGTACTTCAGATGTACAATTAGTGGCAACAAGTAATGCGGGAATAGCTACCTATGAAGTGGTTAATCCTCTAGCTACTGTAGATGCAGATGGTAATAATACAAATAATGTAATTACAGGTTTAAGTACAGGAACAGCTTATTTGTTTCGTATTACTGACGTTAATGGATGTAGGTACGAAGATAGTTTTACACCGGTGAATATAAGCTCAGTAAGAGCAAGAGTTAAATCGGGCGGAGATACAAGAGTTTGTTTTGGAGAAGCAGACGGAACAGGAACCTTTGTAATAGATGGTTTTTTAAATAATTATACCTACAATATAAATGGAGGAACAGAAAGTGCACCTCAAAATGCAGATGAAGTAGAATTACCTCCCTCTGGAGATGGTACTTATACTATTACAGTAACCGATGCAGATACTGGGTGTACAGATACAGCATCAATAACAATACAGCAAGCAACAAATTTAACTTTAGGAGGAACAGTTACTCCTATGAGTTGTGCAAACAACAATTTAGGAAGTGTTAGAGCTAACCCTGTAGGAGGTTGGGGAAATTACAGGTATACACTTTTGTATCCAGATGGTACAACTAGTATAGGTCCACAATCAGGAAGAACTTTTGGAAACCTTAATCAAGCATCAACACCTGGAAACCCATATACCTTAACAGTTATAGATTCAGAAGGTTGTACTAATACATTTACATTTGATTTATCTCCTGTAGATGCGCCAACAATAACATTAGATGCAATAGCTTCAGATTTGTGTTATGTACCAGGTACAGGGGCTACTTTAGAAGTAAGTTCAATTGCAGGTACAGCGGC
>CALHVB010000123.1 GCA_938039345.1 uncultured Sediminicola sp. | reverse complement strand
GAAAAAGGGATGGAGTTGTACTGTTATTGCTTTATGCCAAGTCATGTACATTTTGTATTTAGAAGTGCTAAAGAACAACCATCAGAATTAGTAAGAGATTTTAAAAGACATACAGCAAAGAAAGTAATAGAAGCTATAACAAATAATCCGCAAGAAAGCAGAAAAGAATGGTTATTATGGATGTTTAAACGAGCAGGTAAAAAGAACGTTACCACAAGTACATATCAATTTTGGCAACATCATAATAAACCTATAGAACTTTGGAGTACAGCAGTTATAAAACAAAAGATAGATTATGTACATAACAATCCTGTAGAAAGTGGTTTTGTAACAAACCCTGTGGATTGGAAATATAGTAGTGCTAGAAATTTTCAAGATGATTCTACTGTTTTAGAAATAGATGATATTGGATTTTTAGCATAAAAATAATAAAGCGCCACATTTTCAGATGTTCTAAAAGTACTCAAAGATGCAAATTTTAGAAAAGCCTATTTACAACATGTAATCAATGAAGACGTAAAAACCTTTTTTGAAAAAGAATATAAAAACTACACAAAAACCGACCTCGTACCTATTTACAATAAATTAGGAGGTATTCTATCCTACTCCTCAGTAAAACGGATACGTGTTTAGTAAAATATTCACTATAGTTTTAATAATTTTTTAAGTGTTTTTGGGTTTTTCTTATTGTTCCAAAATAATAATAATTCTATAGTTTGTGTATCCTCATAAACATCAAAAAATAGTGTAGTCTGTTTTGAAATCACAAAAGACCTCATATTTGTACTCGAAGATATTTTTCCTCCAATAATTCCCGATTCAAGCTTTTTAACAAAAGTATCAACTAAATCCATAAAGTTGATAAGCTCTGTTATGGTCCATTTTTTACTGATATTTTTGAGTTCTTGAGCGTAGGATAGTTCGGCTGTGGGTGTCCAAATAATTTTCATATAGTTTACCCAGCAATACCGTATTTTTTTCGATATTCCGCCATAACTTCTGCATGTGGTCTAGTTTCACCACGTTTAGCTTGTGCTCTACTTTCCATAAGAATTTCTTGGATTTCAGTCGGGAGCTCATCAAAAAAATCTACTGGTTCTTCTTTAGAGTAGCTTTTATAGAGTGCATTAACCATTCGTAAAAACATATCATCAGATGAGTTTACTATACTTATGATTTTATTTCTTAATTCTACTGATGCCATAATACAAAGTTACTAAAATTATAGCACATTTAGTTTAATAACAAAATCACATTAATAATACCAAAGTCAAATGGTTCATATAATTATAGGAATTATTGGGAGCTTTTCATGTAACGAGTACCGTGTCTCGCCCTAAAAAAAAGTTTACATATTCAGATCAGATGTAAATCTAAAATTTTAATGTTAGAAGTTGTTGCGAGGTATTTCTACACAGACTATAACATTACCCTGAGCATCTAATATAGATTCTGAACCTTGCGGACAAGTATCGTTATCGCAGCTAATAGCAAAAAGTAAAACAAGAATAGCAAAAGTTATTTTTATTAGATTTCTCATAATTATAGTTTTATAATAAAGTAAAAATAGCAAAAAGCCTTGATTTAATTAAAATCAAGGCTTTTTGTTTGTACTACAAAAATATGTTTATATAGTTCTTAAGTACTCTAAAATAGTTTTGGCTTCTTCTTCTGTTAGTTTTTGGTCTAACATAACCGCATTGTTGTACTCTACTAATAATGCTTTTGCAATAGGGTCTTTTTTAAGCATTTCTGTAGGGTTTAGCATCATATTCATAATCCACTCTGGGCTTCTACGTTTGGTAACATCTTTTAAAGCAGGGCCAATTAAGCGTTGGTCTACCATATGGCAAGAGTTACATACTTTAGCAGCAAATAAGGCTTTTCCTTTTTCTGCCAAAGCCGTATCTACAGCATCGTTTAATGCTAATGATTTTACAGGACCAATTCCTTTATTGTCTAAATCTACAGGAACACCTGCTGCTTTTTTAGTGTCTTTTTCTTCTTTTTTGGTGCGGTTCATTTCAAAACCTTCTTTTTTCTCTTCTTTTTTCTCACCACAGCTAATCATAAAAGTAGCAAGAGCTAATACGGCAATTATTTTCTTCATTTCTATTTTTGTAAATTATCTGCACTAAGATATAAAAAACGTAAATTTATAAAGCTTCTTCTAAAAAAATTAACGCTTTTCTTTCGGTATAGCTAATATTGTTTTTTCCATAGAAGCCAACATGCCCGCCATAATTGGGTATTTCTAAATGCAGGTTTTTATTTTTTGTAGCCTCATCTATAGGATAGCATTTTTCTCCTAAAAAAGAATCGTTTTTAGCATTTATAAGTAGTGTAGGTGTTTTTATACGGGGTAAAAACTGCTTAGAACTGCATTTTTGGTAGTAATCTATGGCATTTGTATAGCCATGAGCCTTACTCGTATATACATCATCAAAATCTACAATTGTTCTAATTTTTTTAATCTCCGCTATTGTTATATGTTCTGGAAATTTTTCTTGTTTTTCATTTACTTTTTCAAGTAAATGTTTCTTAAACCTTTTCGCAAATAATATATTTTTAGGCTTTAATAATTCTAAAGCACAATTATGTAAATCGCAAGGGACAGATATGACAATGCCAGCTTTTACTTCTTTTGGGATGGTATTGTTTTCTCCTAAGTATTTTAAAGTAATATTACCGCCTAAACTAAAGCCGTTAATGTATATGTCTGCGTAGTGTTTAGTTGTTAAAATATGCTGTATTACGGCTTCTAAATCTTTAGTGTCTCCGGAGTGGTAAGAACGGTATAAACGATTTATTTCTCCGCTACAACTTCTAAGATTAATGGCACAAGTATCTATATGGTGTTTGTTAAAGTTTTTGGCGCTCCCTGTAATATAAGCCCGTTGTGCATTACCTTCTAAACCATGAATTAGGATAGCAACTTTATTTGTTTTTTTAGTTGCATAGCTCCAATCTAGGTCTAGAAAATCGCCATCGGGTAGCTCTAAACGTTCTCGTTGTTGTATTAGACCATTAATAGATCTAAAAAGGCCACAATAAATGGTAGAAAGGTGTCCGCTTTTAAAAAAAGCAGATGGTTTATAATTAGAAGTAACTATGGGCATTAATTTAC
This sequence comes from uncultured Sediminicola sp., assembly GCA_938039345.1. The sequence goes on along the minus strand of CALHVB010000123.1, from coordinate 840 downwards.
GGTAAGCTTATTTTGGGTAAACGTTTAAATATTTTGCTTGCTCTTCAATGGCAGCCTTAAATTCTGTTTTAAGGGTGCTTACTAAATCAGATACCGAAACAGTATTATTTATGGTAGCTACGCCTTGCCCCGCAGACCAAATTGTTTTCCATGCTTTGCCATCTACATCTAATTCTTTTCCAAAGTCTATTTTAGTATCTTTTTTTAAATCTTCGGCAGTTAATCCGGCCGCTTGTAAACTAGCAGCTAAAAAATTAGCAGGAACACCAGATATTGCTGCCGTATATATAACATCACTAGCCCCAGCATTAATAATCATTTTTCGGTATTCATCAGTGGCTTTGCTTTCGTTGGTATTTATAAATCTTGTACCCATATAGGCTAAATCGGCACCCATTTGTAAGCTAGAGGCAATATCTCTACCCGTACTTATACAACCAGAAAGAATAATGGTTTTAGAAAATATTTTCTTAATCTCTGCAACTAAAGTCATTGGATTAATAGTACCAGAATGTCCGCCAGCACCAGCTGCAACTAAAATTAATCCGTCTACACCAGCTTCGGCTGCTTTTTCGGCATGTCTCTTTTTTATAATATCATGAAAAACTAAACCACCATAACTATGTATAGCATCTACAACTTGCGAAACTGCACCTAAAGAGGTAATTACTAAGGGGACCTTGTGCTTAATGCATAATTTTACATCGGCCTCTAATCTTGGGTTTGTTTTATGTACAATAAGATTTACACCAAACGGAGCTGCTTTTTTACCCGTTGTTTTTTCAAACTCGTTTAAAGTAGTTTTTATTTCTATCAACCATTCCTCAAAACCTTCACTAG
>CALHVB010000122.1 GCA_938039345.1 uncultured Sediminicola sp. | reverse complement strand
TATAACAATGAAAATAGCCATAGGAAACGATCATGCTGGTACAGAATATAAATTAGCTATTATAGGTCTTTTAAAGTCTTTACAAATAGAAGTTATTAATTATGGAACAGATGGTAGTGATAGTGTAGATTATGCAGATTTTGTACACCCAGTTTCTAAAGATGTAGATTCTGGTGTTGTAGATTTAGGTATTATTATATGTGGTAGTGGTAATGGTGCTTGTATGACTGCAAATAAACACCAAAAAGTAAGAGCTGCTTTATGTTGGACAAAAGAAATAGTGGCTTTGGCTAGAGAACATAACGATGCTAATATATTAGGTTTACCCGCTAGATATATTTCTTTACCACAAGCATTAGAAATGGTAAAAGTATTTTTAGATACAAATTTTGAAGGAGGAAGACACGAAAGAAGAATAGAAAAAATGCCTTGTAAATAATATACTATATGGCACATTCCCATAATCACCATCATCATTCACATGGAGAAATAAAGGGAAAAAATTTATTAGTATCAATTTTATTAAATATACTTATTACCATTAGTCAGGTAATAGGTGGTATTATATCTGGTAGTTTATCTTTATTATCAGATGCTTTACATAATTTTAGTGATGTATTATCTTTAATAGTAAGTTATATAGCTACTATTTTATCTAAAAGAAAAGCTTCTCCTAATAAAACATTTGGATATAAAAGAGCAGAAATTATTGCTGCTTTTATTAATGCATCAACCTTAATTATAGTTGCTATAATTTTAATTATCGAGGCTGTAGAACGGTTTTTTAATCCACAAGAAATAGTATCTAATTTGGTTATTTGGATGTCTTTATTAGGCATATTTGCCAATGGTTTTAGTGTATTGTTATTAAAAAAAGATGCAGATTCTAATATGAATATGAAATCTGCTTATCTACATTTACTAACAGATATGATGGCTTCCGTAGCAGTTTTAATAGGTGGTATTCTTATGAAGTATTATCAAATATATTGGATAGATGCAGTATTAACTTTTGCTATAGCTATTTATTTAATATACATGGGGTATCATCTTTTAAGAGCGTCTACTAATGTATTAATGTTATTTACTCCAGAAACTATAGAAGTACAAAAAATAGTTACTTCAATTAGTAAAATAAAACCAATAAAAAATGTACACCATGTACATGTATGGCAATTAAATGAAAATGAAATACATTTAGAAGCGCATATAGATTTTGATAAGGATATTAGATTATCAGAATTTGATGTTATTTTAGAAAAAATAGAAGAATATTTATATCATAATTATGGTATAAACCATGTTAATATTCAGCCAGAATTTGGAAAATCAGATAGTAAACAATTAATTGTACAAGATTAATTTTTAAATGGAAAGTATAGAAATAAAATCTTTTTCAGAGTTATCTACAGCAGAATTGTATGCTATTTTACAATTACGTAGCGAGGTTTTTATAGTAGAACAAAATTGCGTGTATCAAGATATTGATAATAAAGATAAAGACGCATATCATCTTTTATTATTTAAGGATAATACATTGGTAGCTTATACGCGTATTTTTAAACCTGGTTTATATTTTTCTTTAGCTAGTATTGGCAGAGTAGTTGTAAAAAAAGGAGAACGAAAATATGGTTACGGAAAGGATATAATGAGCGCTTCTATTAAATATTTGCATAAAAAATGTAATGTAGATAAAATACATATTTCTGCACAAACCTATTTAATTAAATTTTATAATTCTTTAGGTTTTATAGTACAAGGAGAAGAGTATTTAGAAGATGATATTCCACATATAAAGATGATTAAATCTGTTTAATATGCTATATTTTACGATGTTAATTTTTGTAAAAGAAGGACAAGAAAATGTATTTCAAGAGTTTGAAAACTTAGCTATTCCTTTATTAAAAGAGCATAATGGAAAAATAATTTATAGAATAAGACCTACTAAGGATAATTATATATCATACGAGGACGAACTTCCTTATGAAATACACTTTCTTTCGTTTAATACAGAGCAAGATTTTAAAAATTTTGGAAAAGACGAGCGTAGAAAAGCATTTTTACATTTAAAAGAAGCTTCTATAAAATCTACCCTATTGGTTAAAGGAGAAAAAATATAATTAAACCAACTGTTTGGCAATTCCTTTTGCAATTAAAAAATCTAGTCTAAGAATAAGATTTATGGGTTTTTCTGCTTTGTTTTTGCTAGAAATAAACAAGTAGCCTTCTCTCCTATGATTTAATTTAGGGTGTTTAATTTTTCCGTGTTTATTGTTATTTTCTAAGCAATATTTATATAAAGAACTTTCATTAAGTTCTAAATTATTTAAAAAAAGTAATAGCTTTTTTCTGTTTACAAAAGTTATTTTACAAGAGGTGTATTTATGAGGTTCATCGCTATAAATACTTGTAATTAAACTATAGAAATCTGTTTTTTTACTAGTATCAAACAACCAACCTTTTTTCTCAATATTATTTTTAAAATAGGATAATTCAAAAGCAAAAGTGGGTAAGTCTTCATTAATATAATCGAGCTGCGCTTTTTCATCTACTAAAAACTGTTTTTTAGAGCTTTTATGAGTTAAGACAAGGTCTATACCAGAAAGTTGCTCTTTTAGGTTATAAACACGCTCAAAATTGTAAAAATTAAAGTGTTTTTTATAATAAGTATCTAGTAAAACAGCTAGTTTTTGTTCTTTTTTTAAATCAGAATTAAAGTTGCTTTTTAGCATCCTCTAATTTAAGAAACTATTTTATTATGTAATGCATTTCCTATTTTTTCTACAACACCAACAACTAAAGCATTTCCCATAAAAAAAGCACGTTTGGTATTGCTAATGCCTTCTAATTTGGTATGGTTGTCTGGGAACATATTTAAACGTTCTAATTCTATGGGTGTTAAACGGCGTAATCCTTTTTTAGTATGTACAACATGTTTAAAACGCGATGGAGATTTACCACCTTCTCCGGTAATAATAGTTCTAGAAGCATTATCTAAAGCATCGGGAAAAACCATTGAACCTTCGCTATAGTTATACTGAAACCCTTCTTTAGTAGTTCGTATTTCTTTTTTAGCTCCTTTTAAATAGTTCCATTTAGGAATATCTTCTTCAGAAATATAAAATTCATCGGCTACTGTATCATTTTGTAAAATATCCTTTAACAAGGTTTTAGAACCGTCATAATTTGGACTAGTTTTAATTGTAGTTACAACTCCGTTTATAAAAATACCTGTATTTAAAAAAGGAGATAGTTTTTTGTCCTTATTAAAAGTATTAGAAATAGCAACCAAATCGTTTTCTATAGTAAAAGATGTTGTTTTTGTAGATTCGTTAGCACAAGGAAATTCACTTGCAATAGTTCCAGAAGAAAGCATCCAATCTATCTTATTAGCTTTTTTAATAGAAGTGTATAAAGCAGTAGATTTATGGTATGCAATAAAAAAAATACGCCTTCGGCGTTGTGGCATTCCATATTCTGCGGCATTAATAACACGCCATTCTACGGCATAACCTAACTGATCTAAACTCTTAAGCATAATAGCAAAATCTCGTCCTCTTTGCGATGATGGAGATTTTAATAAACGATCTACATTTTCTAAAAATAAGTACTTAGGCGGATTTTTCTTTTCGCTTAATATTTTATGAATAGACCACCACAAAACGCCTTTTTTACCAATAAGTCCTTTAGAGTTGTTTAGTGTAGTAGCTACAGAATAATCCTGACATGGAAAACCACCGACTAAAATATCATGGTCTGGAATGTTAGATATGGGAACTTCGGCAATATCTTCGTTACTATGGTTTTTAGTACCAAACCTAGCCTCGTAAACCATAGAAGCATGTTGAGTTTTGGTTGAAGGTTCCCATTGGTTAGACCAAACAATATCGTATTTATTTGTTTTTTCTAAACCAATCCTAAAACCACCTACACCAGCAAAGAGCTCTACTACTCTAAGTTTTTTCATGCTATTAAAATAAGATTTACAATATAGGTATTGGTTTTCTTATCACCAAAGATGTTACCAAATGGATATATAAAATTGAATGTTTTACCCCTTTTATTGGATTGTATAGTAATCCTTATTTTTTAAGAAAAATTATTTCTTTGTAATAGCTAATTTTAACAGAAAAGCTTTCGTATTTTAAGTAGGTATGATGCATATAAAAGGATGTTTATCAGTATATAAATACGTATATTTCATGCTTAATCACCATTCTAAAAAAATTAATAAAGCCAATTTTAATCACCACATTATCATGAAAAATATAACTAAAAATTTAAAACCTCTGGGTGTTAGTCTCTTATTATTATTTGTATTTATAGCTTGCAAAGATGTAAAAAAAGAAAAATCCGATGTTAAAGAGGAAACAGCTAAAAAACCAAATATTGTTGTTATTTATATGGACGATTTAGGTTTTGGAGATGTAGGATTCAATGGTGCCACAGCATTTAAAACTCCTAATATGGATAAGTTAGCAAACGGGGGTTTAAGATTTACTAATGGTTATGCTAGTTCTGCTACATGTACACCAAGTAGATATGCTTTATTAACAGGTGTATATCCTTGGAGAGATAAAGATGCAAAAATACTACCAGGAACAGCACCGCTACTTATTAAAACTAATCAAATGACGATTCCAAAAATGCTAAAAACTAAAGGATACCAAACAGGTATCGTTGGAAAATGGCATTTAGGCTTAGGAGCAGGAAATGTAGATTGGAACAAGCATGTTAAACCAGGTCCTAATGAAGTAGGTTTCGATTATTCTTATATCATGGCTGCCACACAAGACAGAGTGCCAACGGTATATATAGAAGATGGAGATGTTGTTGGTCTAGACCCTAATGACCCTATAGAAATTGATTATAAAAATAATTTCGAAGGGCAACCTACAGGAAAAGATAATCCTGAATTATTAAAAATGACTTGGCATCATGGCCATAATAATACTATAGTAAATGGTATTCCTAGAATTGGATTTATGAAAGGTGGAGAAAAAGCTAAATGGATAGATGAGGATATGGCAGACCATTTTTTAAAAGGAGCCCAAGATTATGTAAAAGAACATAAAAAAGAACCTTTCTTTTTATATTATGCAATGCAACAACCACATGTACCACGTACACCGCACCCTCGTTTTGTGGGCAAATCTGGTTTAGGAGCTCGTGGCGATGTTATTTTAGAAGCAGATTGGTGTATAGGTGAGTTTGTAAAAACATTAGAAGAAGAAGGTTTATTAGAGAATACACTTATTGTTTTTTCTAGTGATAATGGACCTGTGCTTAATGATGGTTATAATGATGAATCTGATACTAAAATAGGAGATCATACACCTTGGGGACCTTTTAGAGGCGGAAAATATAGCTTACTAGAAGCAGGAACTAACGTGCCGTTTTTTACCTATTGGAAAGGAACAATTAAACCAGGGAAAACAGATGCTTTAGTTTGTCAAATGGATTTGCTTTCTTCTTTAGCTGCTTTGGTAGATAGTGATATTAGAGTAGACGATAGTCAGGATTTATTAGATGTATTTTTAGGAGAATCAAACAAAGGAAGAGAAAATTTAGTGATAGAAGCTACTTCTAGAACAGCATTTCGCCAAGGAGACTGGGTAATGATACCTCCTTATGAACTTCCTGAAATAAATACGCAAGTAAATATAGAATTAGGAAATGCTAAAGAATATCAACTATATAATTTAAAAGAGGATATTGGGGAGAAAAATAACCTAGCAGCAGTAAATAAAGAAAAGTTAAAAGAAATGATAACTTCTTTTGAAAGAATACGTGGTAAAGATTATAAAAAAAATGTAGGAGGCTTAAAATTAAAATAACAACCTTAAAATAATGTAAATAAAAATGCCTGTGAAATTTAGTATCACAGGCATTTTTATTTGATATAAAGTTATAACTGGAAAACCTTTTCCATTTCAATCCATTTTTCACCGTTTTTAGCCCAAGGTAGCCCTTGTTGGTATTTCCACATTAATTGCTCCCACTCTTGTACTTTAGGGTTGTTAGCGTCCATCTCTGCCTTTTTATTAGGGTCAAAGGTTTCGTCTACTTCCATAATCATAAACATACGATTTCCTGTTAAGTAAATTTGCATGTCTACAATACCAGCATCTTTTATACTAGCTGTAATCTCTGGCCATGCATTACCAGCAGCATGGTATTCTTTATATTCTGCAATTAATTTGAGGTCGTCTTTTAAATCACAAGAAAGACAATATCTTTTAGTGCTCATATTTAAAATTTAAGCTTGTTTATTATATTTAGAATACACTTGTTTTCCATAAACCCCAATTACAACAAAACAAATTAATGTAATTAAGAAAGAGAAACGCATTTCGGTTAATCCAAAATATATTACATCTTCATAACCAGAACCACCTATATCAAGTAAACGTCCTTGTAAAGGGGTTAATAACGCACCTCCTACAATAGCCATTACTAAAAATGCCGCACCAAATTTGGCATCTTGCCCTTGACCTTCCAATGCGATACCATAAATAGTTGGAAACATAATAGACATAAAAACTGATGTTGCTATTAAAGAATATAAACCAGAAGTACCAGGTAAAAACATTGCCCCTAAAGTAGTTAAGAATGCTCCAATAGCAAAGTACATTAATAGTTTTCCTGAGTCAATATTTTTCATTAGTGCTGTTCCTATCATTCTACCTAATAAGAAAACGATATAACCAGCTAAACCAAACCAAACCGCAGATTTACTATCAATACCTAATGTTTCAGCATATTGATATACATAAGTCCAACACATAATTTGCGCGCCTACATAAAATATTTGTGATACTACACCAAATGCAAATTTTGGTTGACTCCAAAGTCTTTTAACTGAATCTAAAAAATTTACTTTTAGCTCTTGTTCTTTATTTTCTGGCATTTTTAGTAAACTAATAGCTATAAAAAATATTAAAACAACAAAGCCTAAAATAACGTATGGGTTTCTTATAACTTCTAAATCTGCTGTTTTAATAGCAGATTTAGCAGAATCACTTAATGTATCAAATATTGGTGTGCCATCTGCAGTAGTGTCATCAGATTTTAAAGCACTTAGCACAAAATTTTGAGCAATTAATAATCCACCTATTGAGCCCATTGGATTAAACATTTGAGCAAAATTTAAACGTCTAGTAGCTGTTTCTTCTGCTCCCATTGATAATATATATGGGTTTGATGTTGTTTCTAAAAAGGCTAAACCAAAAGTTAATATGTAATATGATGCCAAGAAGAATGCATAACTTTCATACTGTGCAGCAGGAAAAAATAATAAAGCCCCAACAGAATAAAGCCCCAAACCTACTAAAACTCCTTTTTTGTAAGAGTATTTATTTACAAATAAAGCTGCAGGTATAGCCATGCAACCATAACCACCATAAAATGCCAATTGTACATAGGAAGCCTCAACATTTGACAGCTCTAATACTTTTTGAAAAGCCCTTACCATAGGATTTGTTATGTCATTGGCAAATCCCCATAGGGCAAAAAGTGATGTAATTAAAATAAAAGGAACAATAAGTTCTTTACTAACTACTGGTATTTTAGCTGATTTATTCATTCTTTTAGGTTTATATTAATATTTTAAATAAATACTCTAGCAAATTAATAAGACAAAACGAACTTATCTATTAC
>CALHVB010000121.1 GCA_938039345.1 uncultured Sediminicola sp. | reverse complement strand
CTACACAGATATCGATTAAAAACATATTAAATCGATAAGGTATATTTTACACTAAAAAATTTCATCGAGCAAAATATTCACTTGGTCTATTTTTTTGCTAGATACCGAAAAATAGCCGGTTTTAAACGGTTTTTAAGCTTTTGAATCTGGAACCAGAGGTAAATTTGAGTAACAAAATTTTACAGCCATGAAAGCAATTATAACTTTAGTATTCATTTTATCAGTAGGAATTACAGCGCAAGCTCAAGACATTAAAAATTCTTTAAATAAAGAAGAGGTTAAGGTAAAAGAACTAAAATTAGAAAAAGAAAATAATGTTGCTCGTTTATACAAGTATAAAAATTATAGAGTAATTAAAGCATTGTCTTTTACAACTAAAAAAAATAAATCAAAATTAGTTTAAGCCTTATAGCATTAGTTTTATATGCAATTGTAAAATTTTATTGTAAAAACTATTTTTCTTTCCTTATTAACTATAATAGTATAAAAAATAATTACTCGTTTATGGGGTAATTAAAATTTCTGCAAAATACAAAGGCTTTCAATTATTTTTTTATTCTATTTAAAGAAACTTACGAAGTATAATTATCGATTAAAAACAAATTAAATCGATAATGTATATTTTACACTTAATAATTTCGTCGGAGAATATATTCACTTTATCTACTTTTTTGCTAGATAGCGAAAAATATAGGTTTTTGAACGATTTTAGGCTTGCTAAGTAGGAAGTGGGAGGTAAATTTGAGTAACCAATGATTACAACCATGAAACTAATTACAACCTTATTTTTTGTTTTATTAATAGGAATTAGTACACAGGCACAAGATGTTAAAAATACTTCTAAAAAAGAAGTTAGTGTAGAAGCTAGTTTTAATGAAGTAGAAGCAAAAAAAGAAAATAATATTGCTCGTATTTATAAATACAAAAATCACAGAATAACCAGAGCTTTATCTTTTACAACTAAAAAAAGCAAATCTAAATTAGCATAGTTATGGTAATAAGTATTTTATTTTCAGTTTTATTTATAGTTTCAATAGTATATGTACTTTCTAAGTTTAAAAATAGAAAGCAAGTAAAGTTAGTTAGAGTTAGGGTTCGTAAATACTAAACCCTTTTTTACTTCTAATTTAAAGAAGGGAAAGGCTGCCCAATTTCTTGAAACTTTATAGAATAATTTGTGCCTTTTTTAGTGCTATCTTGTGTAATAGAGCCTTTAAGTTGCCTTGTTAAATTATGCATTAATTTTAATCCCAGCGTTTTAGTATTGCTGAAAGAAATATCTTCGGCAAGCCCAACACCATTATCACCAATATTTAAAATATAGTCTTTTTCAGTACCTTTTTTTAAAGCTATATTTATTTCACCTTCAGTATCATCTTTAATTCCATATTTAAGAGAATTACTTACAGTTTCATTAATTAGTAGTCCCAGTGGTATAGCTGTATCTATATCTAGTTTTATATCGTCTATATCTAAGTTAAGTTTAATTTTATTGTTTATCCCTTTCATAGAATTTATTAAATATGTACTTAATTCTTCTACATAAGATTTATATTCAATTTTAGAAAAATCTTCTCTCATATAAAGCATTTCATGAATTATAGACATAGATACAACTCTATTTTGACTACTTTTCATTAGATACTTTACCTGTTCATCATTAATGTTCCTAGATTGTAAGCTTAATAAGCTAGATACTGTTTGTAAATTATTTTTTACCCTATGGTGTATTTCTTTTAATAGTACCTCTTTTACTTTGTGTTGTTTCTCTAATTCTTTTTTACTTTGGTATAGATTGTAATGTGTATTAGATAAAAATTTACCAAAAATTGCCCCTAATATATATATAGAATACATAATACTTAAGAAACTAAAAGTGCTTTTAGAGGTTTCCGGAACAACGTTTTCTATATCATATCCCAATAAACTTAGGCAATAAATAGCTACTACTGCTGCTAAAATAAGGTATAAGTATTTTTTTCCGTAAAATTTATTTGTTGTGTAAGCTGCAAAAACTATAATAGCTAAAATAAATATAAAAGGACTATTGACTCCACCACTAAAAAGAATAATAATAAAACTTCCAATTAAAGATGATATGGAGTTTATATTGTAAGAAAGCTCAAAGTTTTTATGTTTTTTATAGAGTATAGCATTACAGCAGTTAATAATAGCATGTGCAATAAATACTAATGGAATTACTTTATAAATATCTAATAAAAATAAACACGCAATCCCCATTACAAGACTAGAGATTGAAGAAAAATAGTTTACTTTGAGTATAATACTATCTTTGCTTTGCTGGTGCAACTTACCTTCTTTTTTCATTTTAATACTAATAAAACCTACATAATTAGGTGGAAAATTTTTTTCCATAAAAAATAGAAAGAATGGGGAGCTTCTTTATAATTCTAATAAAAATATATTTATGTACCTACGTAAAATAGATACAAAAAGTTGTTCTCGTGAAGATTGTGGGGCAAACTCACTTTAAATAAAGTAGGTGCAAGATAGTATTAAACTTGTTTAATATTTTAATTTTCAGTCTAATAAAATTAATTTTAACGTTAATTTAATATATGATATAATAAAAAAAGGGATTTATTAATAAATCCCTTTTTTTTGCTTTGATAAATTTTCTATTCCTCAATTAGAACCCATTCTCCTTTTGTAATTAAAGGCTCTGCTTGCTTGTATTTTACACTTTTGCTTTCGCCAGACATTACATTTTTAATAGTAACTCTATCGTTTCTGCCAATTTTAGCTTTTTCTCTAACTATTGTTTCTGTAACTTGTGGTCTTGCTTGTGTTTGTTGTCCTGCTGCTCTGTTTTGTGCTGCTAACTCATCGCTATTAGGAATTTCTTCTTTACTTGTTTGTATGTTTTCCTTAGGTCTACGAACATTCCTAGCTTCTTGTATTTCATTAGGATTCTCTGTTGGTAGCTCACCTTTAAATAAGAAAGAAACTATTTCTTTATTTACTTTCTCTATCATACTCTTAAAAAGCTCAAAAGCTTCAAATTTATAGATTAAAAGTGGGTCTTTTTGTTCGTGTACAGCTAATTGTACAGATTGTTTTAACTCATCCATTTTACGTAAATGAGTTTTCCAAGAATCGTCTATAATAGCAAGACTAATATTTTTTTCAAAATCGGTTACCAATTCTCTACCATTACTTTCGTAGGCATTTTTTAAATTGGTTACCACATTTAAAGATTTTGTTCCGTCTGTAAAAGGAACAACAATACGTTCGTAATTATTACCATTGTCTTCGTATACCTTTTTTATTACCGGGAAGGCAGTAGCGGCATTACGTTCCATTTTTTCTTTGTAATGGTCATAACTAGTTTGGTATATTTTAGTAGCTATTTCTATACTATTTAATTTAGTAAATTCTTCTTCTGATATTGGAGACGTAATCGCAAAATATTTAATAAGCTCAAACTCAAAATTTTTGAAATCATTAGCACCTTTATTTGTATCGGCTATTACTTCACAAGTATCATATATCATATTGGCAATATCTACCTGTAAGCGCTCTCCTTGTAATGCATGTCTTCTACGTTTGTATACAACTTCACGCTGTGCATTCATTACATCATCATACTCTAATAAACGTTTACGAACTCCAAAGTTATTTTCTTCTACTTTTTTCTGCGCACGTTCTATAGATTTTGTCATCATTGAGTGCTGAATAACTTCTCCTTCTTCTAGCCCCATCTTATCCATCATTTTAGCAACTCTATCCGAACCAAATAAACGCATTAGGTTATCTTCTAGAGAAACATAAAATTGAGAGCTTCCTGGGTCTCCCTGACGACCAGAACGACCTCTTAATTGTCTGTCTACACGTCTAGAGTCATGTCTTTCTGTACCAATAATTGCTAAACCACCTGCATCTTTAACAGCATCGGATAATTTAATATCGGTACCTCTACCTGCCATGTTTGTTGCAATAGTAACAACACCAGCATTACCAGCTTCTGCAACTACATCTGCTTCTTTCTTATGTAATTTTGCATTTAAGACATTGTGTGGTACTTTACGAATGGTTAACATTCTAGATAAAAGTTCTGATATTTCTACGGAAGTAGTACCAATTAGTATTGGTCTACCTGCTTGTGATATTTTGGTAACCTCATCTATAATAGCATTGTATTTTTCTCGCTTTGTCTTATAGATTAAATCATTTCTGTCATCTCTGGCAATAGGCTTATTGGTAGGAATTTCTACAACATCTAGTTTATAAATTTCCCAGAATTCACCAGCTTCGGTAATTGCAGTACCTGTCATACCAGCTAGTTTACCATACATTCTAAAGTAGTTTTGTAGAGTAACTGTAGCAAATGTTTGTGTTAATGCTTCAATTTTTACATTTTCTTTTGCTTCAATAGCTTGGTGTAAACCATCTGAATAACGGCGACCATCCATAATACGCCCTGTTTGTTCGTCTACAATCATTACCTTATTGTCCATTACAACATACTCTACATCTTTCTCAAATAAAGTGTATGCTTTTAGTAATTGACTCATGGTGTGGATACGTTCACTCTTAACACTAAAGTCTTTGAATAAAACATCTTTTTGTTCTGCTTCATCTTCAATACTAAGATTCTGGTTTTCAATCTTAGCAATTTCTACACCAATGTCTGGAAGTATAAAGAACTCTTCATCTTTATCTCCTGATATATAATTAACACCTTTATCTGTAAGCTCTATCTGATTATTTTTTTCATCAATTACAAATAATAACTCTTCGTCTACCTTAGGCATTTCTCGGTTATTATCTTGCATGTAAAATCCTTCTGTTTTTTGAAGTAGTTGTTTTATTCCTTCTTCACTTAAGAATTTTATTAAAGCTTTATTTTTTGGCAAACCTCTATGTACTCTTAACAATAAAAAGCCACCTTCTTTGGTATCACCAGATGCAATTAGTTTTTTAGCTTCGGATAAAAGACCTGTTAAGTATTGTCTTTGTTTTTGTACAATATCACTAACCTTAGGTTTAAGCTCATTAAATTCATGACGGTCTCCTTGTGGTACAGGGCCAGAAATAATTAATGGTGTACGGGCATCATCTACTAAAACAGAATCTACCTCATCTACAATAGCAAAATTATGTGGTTTCTGTACCAAATCTCCAGGCGTATGCGCCATATTATCTCTTAGGTAATCAAAACCAAATTCATTGTTGGTACCATAGGTAATATCTGCATTGTATGCCGCTTTTCTTCCTTCTGAGTTTGGTTGGTGATGGTCTATACAGTCTATTGTAAAACCATGAAACTGAAATATTGGAGCCATCCATGCACTATCCCTTTTGGCAAGGTAGTCGTTTACCGTTACTAGGTGTACTCCGTTACCTGTTAGGGCATTTAAATATACTGGAAGTGTTGCTACTAAGGTTTTACCTTCTCCGGTATGCATTTCTGCAATTTTACCTTGGTGTAGTGCAATACCTCCAATTAACTGTACATCGTAGTGTATCATGTCCCAAGTAACTTCTTTACCCGCGGCATCCCATGAGTTATTCCAAATAGCATTTTCACCATCTAGGTTAACATAATTGTTGTTTCCAGAAAGTTGTCTGTCGTACTCCGAAGCAGTAACGGTAATTGTTGTATTGTTAGTAAAACGTTTAGCCGTTTCTTTTACTACAGCAAAAGCTTCTGGTAAAATATCGTTTAATGTATCTTCAGATATTTTATAAGCTTCTTCTTTTAGCTTGTCTATCTGGGTGTAAATTTCTTCGTTGCGGTCTATATCTGTAGATGCTTTTACTTCTTCTAATAAAGCTTCTATTTTATCATTAACGTCTTTGCAATTCTCTTTTATAGTAGCTTTAAATGTTATCGTTTTATTACGTAACTCATCATTGCTAATACCTTCTAGTTCTTGTTCAAAAGCTTTTATTTTACCAACTAATGGCTGTAAATTTTTAACGTCTTTCTTTGCCTTGTCTCCTACAAACGCTTTTAATACAGAATTTAAAAAACTCATATTTATATATCTTGAATATTATTTATATCGAATTGTTGTATACTAACTACATAGATAAACAACAACGCAATTATTGTGCACTTTTTATAATAGGGCTAAAGTTATGCCATAGTTCTGACAAAACCGTATTCTTTACTGCCAAAATTTCATAAAAAAAAGCCTCGAAAGAGACTTTTTTGTGTATTTAATAGGTAAACTATATTTTAATATTCATCCTCATTCCAGAGGTAATCTTCTTCAGTAGGATAATCTGGCCAAATTTCCTCGATAGATTCGTAAATCTCTCCACCTTCTTCTTCCATAGACTGAAGGTTTTCTACAACTTCTAAGGGCGCACCAGTTCTAATAGCATAATCTATTAACTCATCTTTGGTGGCTGGCCAAGGTGCATCACTTAAATACGAAGCCAATTCTAATGTCCAATACATTGCTTGTAATTTGTTTAATTTTTTGCAAAAATAATTTTTAAACTGAAACAGCCAAGACTTTTTGCATTTATTTTGACTATTTCTTTGTAATTTTTATTAGTTAACAATTTGATAACGAATAAATAGCGGATTTATTAGTCTTTTTTCTCTGGAATCCATTTTATTTCTTTTGCCTCCAAATCATTAGACAATTTTCTAGCTAATACAAATAAGTAGTCGGACAATCTATTAATAAATGACAAAACAGCAGCATCAAAAGGTTCGTTTTCGTGTAAAAGTGTAGCCAAACGTTCTGCTCTACGGCATATTGTGCGGGCTATATGGCAATAAGATACTGTAGTGTGGCCTCCTGGTAAAACAAAATGCGTCATTGGAGGTAAAGCATTATTCATAGTATCTATTTCTTGTTCTAAATAGTTAATATCTTCTTCGTTTATTTTAGGAATATTTAAGCGCTCTTTCCCATTTTTTAAAATCATTTTTTCTGGGTCTGTAGCTAAAATTGCACCAACGGTAAATAATTGCTCTTGTATTTTTATAAGTATTTCTTGGTATTTAGCGCCTATTTCTTGATCACGTAATAAACCCAGCCATGAATTTAACTCATCTATAGTACCATAACTATCTATACGGATGTGGTGTTTGGCAACACGGGTGCCTCCGAATAGTGCTGTAGTACCTTTATCGCCTGTTTTGGTGTATATTTTCATTACTAAAATGTATGAGTTTTAAATTAATTTAAAGGTAATTACAAGCTTTATCGCTTATCCCTATCCATAAATTTTCGAGATTTTCTTTCTCTAGATTTTTTTTTGATGCGTATAGAAAATAGGATGTATATAACTCCGATAATGGCTAGGGCTATAAAAATTGGATATTCTGTCATTATTATTCGTTTGGTGCTTTTGTATAAAATTAAGCTTTATAACCGAATTTTAAAATGTTCTTTTTCTTGTTCTCGTCTAAAAAATACAATGCCAAAGTAAAATAAATTAATGCTTACAGTGATTTCTTTTTGTTGAATTAATGTAGTCCAAAGGCTTATATTGTTCTTAATATTATTTATAAATAAAAAACTATCATTGTGGTAATTCTTATTTTGTATAATAGTATTTAATATGTCTTTTTTTAATTCATCAATATATATAGCATCTGAGGCTTTTTTATCAAAACTAATGGCAGGGAAAATATTGGAAACTTCTTTTTTTAAATCAGAATTGTTAGCGTCTATGTGTATATTTTTAACTTTAAAATAGGCGATACTTTTTATAAATACATTTTTTACATTATTTTTTGAATACCGTTTTTTATTATACAAACACTTTGTAACAAAGCCAAATACAAACGGAGAATGAACTCCGTGTTGGTTTGTAGCACTTATTAAAAATTTTAAGTAAGCTATAAATTGGTTTGGTTTTAAAACCATAACAGTTAATTTTTAGCAGAAAAATTATTCTTCTATCATGGCAGAAAGTTCAAACCAACGTTCTGTTTTTGTTTCTATACTATCTTCTACTTCCTTTAAATCTTTGGATAAATTAGCTATTTCGTCTCCAGATAAAGTAGTATCCATAAATTTATTCTGAATTTCTACTTTTTTTGCTTCTAGTTTCTGAATTACTTTTTCTATCTGGTTGTATTCTTTTTGCTCATTAAAGGATAGTTTTTTAGTTTTTTCTTCGTTTTTCCAACTAATTTTATCCGATTTTTTCTCTGCATTTTCTTTTTTTGCAGTTCTATTTTCTATAATTACACTATCCTCATAAGCTCTAAAATCTGAGTAGTTACCAGGGAAATCATCTACAACTGTATCTCCTCTAAAAACAAATAGGTGGTCTACAATTTTATCCATAAAATAACGGTCGTGAGATACTACTAGTAAGCATCCAGGAAAATCTAATAAGAAACTTTCTAGCACATTTAAGGTAACAATATCTAAATCATTAGTGGGCTCATCTAATATTAAAAAGTTAGGATTTTGTATTAATACAGTACATAAATAAAGCCTTTTACGCTCGCCTCCACTTAATTTTTCTACAAAATCATATTGTTTTTTTCTATCGAACATAAAACGTTCTAGTAATTGTTGTGCCGAAATTTGGTTTCCTTTTTTTAATGGAATATAATCGCCAAATTCTCTTATAACATCAATAACTTTTTGTCCCTCTTTTATTTTAATTCCTTTTTGTGTGTAATAACCAAATTTAATGGTATCACCCACAATAACTTTTCCACTATCTGGAGTGTCTTCTCCGGTAATAATATTTAAAAAGGTAGATTTTCCAGCTCCGTTTTTACCAATAATACCTATGCGTTCTCCTCGTAAGAAATTATATTCGAACTGATTTAAAATAGGTTTGTCTGTATAGGCTTTAGATATTTTATGAAGCTCAAGAATTTTACTCCCCATACGCTCCATATTAATTTCTAATTGTACTTTATGGTCGTTTCTTCTTTGGTGTGCTTTTTCTTTTATAGTTTGGAAATCGTCTATTCTAGATTTAGATTTTGTAGTTCTGGCCTTTGGCTGTCTACGCATCCATGTCAATTCTTTTTTAAAGAGAATTTTAGATTTGTGTAATTCTACTGCTTCTTGTTCTATACGGGCTTCTTTTTTTTCTAAATAATAAGAATAATTCCCTTTGTATGGATATAGTTTGCCGTTATCTAATTCTATAATTTCATTACATACTCTTTCTAAAAAGTAACGGTCGTGTGTTACCATAAAAAGGGTCATATTTTCTTTTGCAAAATATTGCTCTAACCATTCAATCATTTCTAAATCTAAATGGTTAGTAGGCTCATCTAATATTAATAAATCTGGCTTGTTTATAAGTGCGTTTGCTAAGGCTAAACGCTTTTTTTGCCCACCAGATAAAATGTTAATTTTTAAATGAATATTATCTAATTTTAATTTAGATAGTATTTGTTTGTATTGTGTTTCGAAATCCCAAGCATTATAGCGTTCCATTTCTTCAAAAGCTTTTTGGTAAGCATCTTGATCGTCTGGGTTAGCAAGTGCTTTATCGTAATTAGCAATTGCTCTAAGGAGTTCATTGTCTGCAGCAAAAATTGTTTCCTCAATAGTAAGATTGGGGTCTAAAACAGGTTCTTGTGATAAAAAAGAAACTCTAATTTCTTTTCTATAATTTATTTGCCCAGCATCTGGGGAGTCGTCTCCAGATAAGATATTTAGTATAGATGTTTTTCCGCTTCCGTTTTTAGCAATAAGGGCAATTTTTTGCCCTTTGTTAATACCAAAAGAAATGTCTGAAAAAAGAACGTTTTCGCCATAAGATTTGGCTATGTTTTCTACTGATAGTAGGTTCATTAAATATTGTATTTTGCTGTTATAAACTTATTTGATGTTTGATATTTTTTTTACCTAATGTTATTAAAAAAACATATCTAACAATTAAGGTTAGTAATATAGGTATAATTAAAGGAGAAAAGCACTGAAATTGTAATACCCATAAAATAATTGTGATGGCGATAAAACCAAGTAAAGAATAAATATATAAGTGTACCCATTTAGGTAATGACTTTTTTCGTAGTAAAATAAAGCTGATAAAAAGGTTTATTGGAAACACCCATAAAATATTAAAGTTATTGGCAGTGGCAGTGTGGTCTGTAGCAAACCATAGTAGAGCTACTATGATGCCTGCAATACCAGAAATAAAAAATAATATAAAATCTAAACGCCTGCTTCTGGTATTATTTTTAATATCTATATAGGTAATTACAATAACAAAAATGAGTAATACTGTAAACCAAAATAAAGGTGATGTTAAAAAATAAATATGATTTTTATAAGGTAAACGATCTAATATTATGCGTTCTCTTTTAACAAGAGGTTTGTTGTTTATAGTAGTATTGTTAAATTGTTTAAGAACATAGTTAGGTAAAAATGAATGCTGTATAGCTGTAGCTTTTTTATCTATTACTGCGCCAAGTGCTAAATCTATTCCAAAACTAGACCAAGAGTTTGGTGATAAATTTTGATAAATTAATTCTCTAAATGTGTATTTATTTTTTAAATGAGAATCGTTGAAAACTAGTTTGTCTTCAAAAGTTTTTTTTAAAATTTCAGGGAGTTTAGTGGCGCAATTATCAAATAAGAAATCATATTTATAATGCCTGTTTTCTGGTTTGTGATTGTTTCTTAGAAAGTTAAAAAGTGTATTAACTTCTTTAGGTGTTAAATCTAAAATTTGCTCTTTAACCCATTTGTTTTCTAGTTCATATTGGTATAGAAAATCTGGAAATTTAGAGCCACCTAGAGCATATAGTAACTTACCTTGTGTAAATTTTAAATAAAAGTTTGGAGTATTAAAATCAAATCTACCATAATCAAAAACAATATCTAAGCCGTTAAGCGAATCTTGTATTCGTATAGCATTATGACCAAAACTCGAATATAATTCGGAACCAGAACCACAGGTTAAAATACTTATTTTGGCTTTTGATGATAAATATATTTCTTGCGAATAGCTATTTAAAGAAAAATAAAGCAGAAGTATAAAAACTATCTTTTTAAATAACATAAATACAAATTTGTAAAAGGTTAAACGAGTTTAGTTTAGGCTTGGTAATACAAATATCGAATAAATAAAAAGAAAATTAAGCACATAGGAATATGATTATAAAAATCTTAACTTATATAGATTGTATTTTTAATAAATAGTATTTTTACAAAAATTGAATCTAATGAAAAAACAAATTCCTAATTTAATAACCTTATTAAATGTTTTATGTGGTTGTATTGCAACAGTGTTTGCGGTTTCTAATGAGTTAGAGTTAGCATGTGTTTTTGTTTTTTTAGGTATATTTTTTGATTTTTTCGATGGCTTAGCAGCGCGTTTATTAAATGCACAAAGCGAATTAGGTTTACAGTTAGATTCTCTTGCAGATATGATTACAAGTGGTTTAGTCCCAGGTATTGTAATGTATCAGTTGTTAAATATGTCTGTTGTAGATGGTTGGGGAGCTACGTTTTTAGAAGGTGTTTATATATTTCCTTTTGCAGGATTTATAATTACTATGGCATCGGCCTATCGTTTGGCTAAATTTAACATAGATGAGAACCAAACAAGCTCATTTGTTGGTTTGCCAACACCAGCAAATGCTTTATTAATACTATCGTTGCCTTTAATATTGTTTTATCATTCTAATGATAGTTTAAATGCTATTATTTTAAATAAGTGGTTTTTGTTGGTAGTAACGCTATTATCTGCTTATTTATTAAATTCTAAAATAGCACTTTTTGCTTTAAAATTTAAGAATTGGAGCTTTAAAGGAAATGAGCAACGTTATATTTTTATAATCATAAGTTTTGTGCTTATAATTACTGCTAAATTTATAGCTATACCTATAATTATACTACTGTATATATTAATGTCTTTAGTTGGGAGTTTAAAGGGTAATGGCAACTAGAATTATTACGTGTAATCTATATTAAATAAAGCATTTTGTTAAAGGTATTAATAAACAAATAAGTTGTGTTTATGTTACTACTTTCTATGAAAATACCACCAGTTCATTTCTCGGGTTAATGTATACCCCAATTTTTCGTATAGTTTAATAGCTCCGTTTCCTTTTGTAGTATGTAAGATGGCTTTTTTTCCAGTTTTTAAGACTTCCTTTGTAGTATGAGCGACCAATTGTTTTGCTAACCCACGTCTAGTATAGTTAGGATGTGTAACAACGCCACTAAGCTCAATAAAATTATTAGTTTGTATCCGTTGCCCAGTTACCGCTACCAATTTACCGTCTTTAAAAATACCAAAATAGGCACCCATTTCAAAACTTCTTTTTTTGTAATAACCAGGCATAACAAGCCATATTAAATCGTAAATTTCATTTATATGCTTTTCTGTTAAAGGTATAATAGTTTCAGTACTTTCATAATTTGCTAAAGCATTATATAGAACCATTTGTACGCCTTCAATTTTGCGGTCTAGAACCACTTGGTCTTTATCAAAAATAGGGTCTTTTTTTTCAGAAACTAGAAAAAAACTATCGGTGAGTTTGGCATATTCGTTTAGTGCAATAGCAGTTTCGCTAGCATCTTTAAACGCTCCGAAAGGGCAAATTTTAGGGTCATAGAATTTAACACCATTAAAAGAGATTAAGTACTTTTTATGAACTTCATCTAAAGCATGCCAAACGGGGTTTTTTAATGTAAGTTCAAAATTATTCATCTACTTACTTTTAGACTTTTAAGTAAGATAAAAATAATACAATATTTTTAAAAATCGAGCTTCTTTTTACGCAGTTCAAAGTTTTGCCCAAGGTATACTTTACGTACCATTTCATCAGCTGCTAAATCTTCAGGAATACCAGATTTAAGAATACCACCCTCAAACATTAAATAAGAGCGCTCTGTAATAGCTAAGGTTTCTTGTACATTATGGTCGGTAATAAGGATACCAATATTTTTATCTTTTAATTGTGCTACAATACGTTGTATGTCTTCTACAGCAACAGGGTCTACACCAGCAAAAGGCTCATCTAGTAGAATAAATTTAGGGTCGGTAGCTAATGCTCTGGCAATTTCGGTACGTCTACGTTCACCACCAGAAAGTAAATCTCCTCTGTTTTTACGAATATGTCCAAGACTAAACTCATCTATAAGAGAGTCTAATTTCATTTGCTGTTCTTTTTTACTCAGCTTCGTTAATTGTAAAACGCTAAGGATATTTTTTTCTATACTTAATTTTCTAAAAACAGAAGCTTCTTGTGCTAAATAACCAATACCATTTTGTGCTCTTTTATACATAGGAAATTTTGTAATTTCCATATCATCTAAATAAATCTGACCACCATTAGGCTTTACCAAACCAACAATCATATAAAAGGAGGTGGTTTTACCTGCTCCGTTAGGTCCTAATAAACCAACAATTTCTCCTTGGTTTACTTCTAATGAAATTCCTTTTACTACTTGTCGTCCTCGATAGGACTTCATAATGTTGTCTGCTCTTAGCTTCATTCTATGCAATGATTATTTTTCAAATCTAACTTATATTATCCCTTAATAAGAAACTTTTATGTCTTTTTTAACCCTTGTTTTTGTTTTTTTTGTTTTTGAGCTTCCTTTTTTAAAACTAATTTAGAAATATAAATACTTATCTGGTATAGTATTAAAATGGGTACAGCTACTACAATTTGACTCGCAACATCTGGTGGTGTAATTACAGCAGAAAGTATAAGTACTATTACCAATGAAATTTTCCTGTATTTTTTTAAAATATCTGGAGTTACTAACCCCACTTTGGTTAAAAAGAAAATTATAATAGGTAATTCAAAAATTAATCCACAGGCTATTACAGAAGCTCTAACGGTAGATATATAGGAACTTAAATCTATATCGTTAAAAATTTCTTTACTAACACTA
>CALHVB010000120.1 GCA_938039345.1 uncultured Sediminicola sp. | reverse complement strand
ACATTTATTTAATTTTTATGCAAAAGTACATTTTATTAATTAAGACACAAATCCTAATAGTTTTGTTGTATTTTACTTAACATTTCTCCATTGTCTCCCATCATCATAAAAGATATTTGTTTGTTCTTAAAATTAAATTGTAATACTCCAAAGCTCTTTTTAGAAACAACCTTACCTACTCTATATGGATTATCCTCACTAGAAAAACTAGAATAAGAATGTGTAAGTCCGCTACTTGTAAAATCTATTAAAGGATAAGACAAGTCTTTTACTTTTGTTTTCGAAAATTCAGAAATATGTCTGTCATCAGAAATAATACTAACTCCTTTTGCCTTAGAACTTACTATTAACTGCTTTAACTTATCTACCTCGTGCGGGAAATTACCCCAACATTCGAACCCATGTTTATCAGATAAAAACTGAATACTACTCACCAGTATATTAAAATCTGCTTTAGAATTTTTTAATTCACTAGCTAACCAATCCCATTGTTTTTTTCCTAAAATTGCACCCTCCCCGTATGTGTTAGGCTTATGCCTCTTTTTTGTTGCTGTATCTGGTGTAAGTGCTGTTCTAAAATATCGTGTATCTAAAACTATAACCTTTATTTTATTATTGGCGTAATTATGTGCTGCATATACCCCTTACCTATCTCTCCTTACATCGTTTTTAGGTACCCCCATAAAGTTTAAGAACTCTTGCTGACTTCCTTTTTTAAATTCAAATTCTTCCCCTCCGTCATTTAAACCATAATCATGATCATCCCAGGTTCCTATTACAGGTATTTTACTTCTTAATCTTTTATATGCTTCCACTTCATTTTGAGCTGAATAGACATTTTGCAATTTTTTCATATTATCTGTATCAGCATAAACAATATCTCCTCCCCATATCCATACATCTGGGCTAGTAGCTAAAACATCATCCCATAAATTATTGGATACATTATGCTTATTACAAGACCCAAAAGCGATTGTAAAATCTGAAGGTGATAGATTTACATTATCATTTTGCTTATAAGATTTACAACTTATAAATAAATAAAAAAGGAAACACCAAATACATACTCTTTTCATAAAAATCCTTTAAATAATCAAACACAAAAATAAAGCATTGTATTTTAAGTCTATGTTATAAAATTGTATATTCGCTTGCATGAATTTAGAAGACATTAAAGCAACGAAACAACTGCTTTCTATACCACAAAAAATTGTAATAATACCTCATAAAAATCCAGATGGTGATGCTATCGGCTCTACTTTAGGCTTATTACATTATCTTAAAAATGAAGGCAAAGATGCTGTTATTGTTGCTCCTAATGATTATCCAAAATTTTTAAAATGGATGCCTGGCAACGAATCTATTTTAAACTTTGAAAAAGATTTTACACCAGCAAGAAAAGCAATACAAGATGCTACTGTAATTTTTACCTTAGATTTTAATCATTTAGGAAGAGTAGATCATATGCAGCCTTTTTTAGAGGAGGCTACGGCAACTTTTGTTATGATAGACCACCACCAAGAACCTGCTGATTATGCTGCTATAATGTATTCTGATGTTAGCATGAGTTCTACGTGTGAAATGGTGTATAATTTTATTAAAAATATTGATACTACCGATAAAATAACTCCGGAAATTGCCAATTGTTTGTATACTGGTATAATGACAGATACTGGCTCTTTTAAATTTCCGTCTACAACCAGTACAACACACAGAATAATCGCAGACCTTATAGACAAAGGAGCAGAAAAAACTACTATTCATAATAGTATTTATGATAATAATACGCCAAGTAGATTACACCTATTAGGATGTGCTTTAAAAAACATGGTAATTCTAGAAAAATATAGTACTGTTTATATAACATTAAGTCAAGAAGAATTAGACACTAATAATTACAAAAAAGGAGATACCGAAGGTTTTGTTAACTACGGACTTACATTAGAAGGTATAAAATTTGCTGTAATTTTCATTGAAGACAAAGACCAAGGAATTATAAAAATATCATTTAGGTCTCAAGGCGATTTTTCTGTGAATGAATTTGCTAGAACATATTTTGAAGGAGGTGGACACACAAATGCTGCCGGAGGAAAAAGTACTGTTACATTAAAAGAAACCACCGATTACTTTGTATCCTTATTAGAAAAATGCCAAGATTTAAAAGCATGAGATATTTAATTGTAATATTAATTATAATAGGTATAAGTAGCTGCGGAGAAGCAGAACCTAGAAAACCTATAAAAGTAAAAACGGGCAGTATTTTTAAAGAATCTATAGACCGTAACAAAAAGCTATTAGCAGAGGAAGAAAAATTAATGCGAGAAATAATTGCTAAAGATTCTATAAACAACTATTTATTAAGTAATACTGGCTAATCTTACTATTATAACATTAAAAATGATACTGCAAGCTATTTACCCAAAACTGATGATTTAGTAACCTTTACCTATGATATAAAAAGTTTTACAAACGATACTATTTATTCAAAATCTGATATTGGAGTTATTACGTATAAGGTAGATAAAGACAAATTATTCCCAGGTTTAAGAAGTAGTATTAAATTATTAAAAGAAAAAGAAATAGCAACTTTTTTATATCCTTCATCTAGAGCATATGGCTACCATGGAGACAATAACAAAATTGAGCCTAACACACCAATAAAAGCAACTATAACAATATTAAAAATTAACAAAACTACGGACAGTATTCAAAATTAAAATCAATTTAAAAAATGAAAAAAGTATACGTATTATTTTTAGCTATAACATTAGCGTTAACCTCTTGTAAGTCTAGCAAACAAAAAGATTTAGGCGATGGTATTTTTGCAGGTATAAAAACAAATAAAGGAGAAATTATTGTAAAATTAGAAAGCGAAAAAACACCTGTTACCGTTGCTAGTTTTGTATCCTTGGCAGAAGGTAAAAGCCCTTTTGTATCTGATGATTTTAAAGGAAAAAAATATTTCGACAGCCTAAGCTTCCATAGAATTATTAAAGACTTTATGATACAGGGAGGAGACCCAACAGGTACTGGTTCTGGTAATCCTGGATATAAATTTAAAGATGAATTCCACGATTCTTTAACTCATAGCAAAGCAGGTATATTATCTATGGCAAATTCTGGTCCTAGAACAAACGGAAGTCAGTTTTTTATAACACACAAAGAAACTCCTTTTCTTAATGGTAAGCATACTGTTTTTGGAGAAGTAGTAAATGGATTAGAAGTAGTAGACTCTATCGCAAATGTTAAAACTGGACCTGGAGACAGACCAGAGTCTCCTATTATTATGGAAACCGTAGAGATTATAAGAAATGGTAAAGAAGCAAGAAAGTTTGACGCCGTACAAATAATGACCGATTATTTTGCTGAAGAAGAAATTAGACTAAAAGAAGAAAAAAAGGAAGCAGCAGCAAGAGCTGAAAAACTAAAGACCATAACTGCAGAGTTTACTAATGATATTGCACAACAAAAGAAAAAAGCAAAAACACTAGATTCTGGCTTAAAAATATTTACGCTAAAAAAAGGCACTGGAGAAAAACCAAAAGTTGGCGATAAAGTAAATGTTTTTTATGCTGGATATTTAGAATCTGGATCTCTTTTTGATTCTAACGTAGAGGAAACATCAACGCTATACGGACAATTTAACCCTAGAAGAAAAGCTGGTGGCGGATACAATGCTTACCCAATGGATTATAGTCCTGATGCTGGTTTAATTGCTGGTTTTAAAGAAGGTTTATTAAATATGGCTGTAGGAGATAAAGTTCGCTTATTTATACCTGCACATTTAGGATATGGCTCTCAAGGATCAGGAAGAACTATTCCTCCTAATTCTGATTTAGTATTTGATTTAGAAATCACAGGAATTGCTAAATAATTATATAAAAATTATTTATAAAAAAAGCTCGCAATTTATGCGAGCTTTTTTTATACTATATTGATAACGAATTATACTTTAGGAATATCTTTAAGAACTTCTAGAATAAAACTCCAAAATTTTTGAACAGAGGAAATAGAAACTCTTTCGTCTGGTGAATGTGCTCCTTTTATTGTAGGTCCAAAGCTAATCATATCCATATTTGGATAATTTTGACCTAAAATACCGCACTCTAAACCTGCGTGGCAAGCCACTACTCTAGGTTCTTCTTTAAACAATAACTCGTACTTTTCTTTTAACACTTTTAAAATACCTGAATTAGGATTAGGGTTCCAACCTGGGTAATCTCCATTTAATTCAACTTCAAAACCTGCTAATTCGAAAGCTGATTGTAAAGATTTAGCTAAATCTAATTTTGCAGAATTTACAGAAGACCTAGTAAGACACTGTACTTCTATTTTCCCTTC
>CALHVB010000119.1 GCA_938039345.1 uncultured Sediminicola sp. | reverse complement strand
CCCCGAGCAGTTGTTTATGGGTAGTATACTTCTTGTAAATGGAGGTAACTACCTATACAACTTGCTTTTAGGTAGGCTATTAGGTCCTGAAGCCTTTTCTGAGGCTGCTTTATTGGTTACATTATTACTGGTATTATCTTTTATGGGCATGACGTTCCAATTGGCAACAACTAAATTTGCTGTATTATTTTCTGGTACGGAATGGTCTAATTTTAAAAATAAAAGCTATAAACAAGCATTCGTAATTGGATTAATAATTGGATTACTCATAATTACTTTCTCCACAAAACTCCAAATTATATTCAATACCAATGGCTACTGGATGTTTATCATATTTGGACTTGGTATTCCACTCTATTTTTTAATGAGCGTAAACAGAGGTGTTTTTCAGGGTAAACTTCAGTTTAAAAAACTATCTATTACCTACCAAACAGAAATGTGGAGTAGATTACTACTAACTTTGGGTTTCTTGCTAATAATTCCATTAGCATCAGGAACAGTAATAGCTTTAGGTATTTTATGCTCCTTTATTTTAGGCATGTTTCCTTCTAACCTAAAAGATTTCTCATTCTGGAATACAAAACCACTAAGCCCAAAAAACGCTAAACGTGTTTCTAATTTTTTAATACTTACCGCCAGTTATGAGTTTACTCAAATCATAATTAATAATAGTGATGTATTACTGGTGAAACACTATTTTAATGCCATGGATGCTGGCTTATATGCCTCTTTAGCTTTAATTGGCAGAGTCGTTTATTTTGTTGCTTGGATGTTTGTAATGATGCTTTTACCACAGGTAATACAAAAACAAAAAAACGGAGAAGCAACAAGCCCCATACTATTTAAATACATTTCTTATATAAGCTTACTCGCTGTGGTTATTGTAATTGCATGCTACCTATTCCCTAATTTAATTATAAATCTAATGTTTGGGGGAGCATATTTAGAAATGACTAGTTTGTTATGGCAATATGCTTTAGCCACATCACTATTTGCCATCTCTAATATTTTTACGTACTACTTTTTATCGCTAGATAAATATATGCCTGTAATATTATCAGGGGTTTTAGGATTATCTCAAATTGTGTTGGTGGTGCTATACCACAACAGCCTAAAAACAGTAGTACATATGCAGATTATAGCCATGAGCGTATTACTTATTGTACAATTAATTTATTTTTTTAACAAAAATTCTAAGGTATGAAATTAGCAATTGTAACAGCCTACCCGCCTAGTAAAGTAACCTTAACAGAATATGGTTATTACCTTGTAAAACATTTTAGATTACAAGAAGATGTAACCGAACTTATATTAATTACAGATGTTACGGAACATAAAAAAGACCTTTCCTTTACTGAAAAGGGCTGTAAAATTACCGTAAAAGAATGTTGGAAATTTAATAGTTATCGCAACTTGTATACTGTTAACAAGGCTATTTCTGAGACCAAGCCAGATGCAGTTCTTTTTAATTTACAATTTTTAAAATTTGGCGATAAAAAAATTCCGGCTGCCTTAGGCTTATTACTCCCCTATGTATGCAAATTAAAAAAAATACCTACGATTTCTTTATTACATAATATTCTAGAAAAAGTAGACTTAGAAAATGCTGGTTTTACCAAAAACCCTATACTGCAAAAGATTTATAATTTTATAGGAACTAGCCTAACAAAATTTGTTTTGTCTTCTGATATTGTGGCGGTTACCATTAGTAAATATGTTCCCATATTAGAAAAAAAATACAATACAAAAAATATAGCATTAATTCCACATGGTTCTTTTGAAACACCACCAGAACCAGATTACAGTTTGCCACCTGGTCCCAAACAAGTAATGGCTTTTGGAAAATTTGGAACCTATAAAAAAGTAGAAGTTTTAATTGAAGCTGTAGAAGAAATAAGAAATAGAAGTCTACAAAATATAGAAATTGTAATTGCTGGTACAGATAGCCCTAATACCCCTGGATACCTAAAAAAAATGCAAGAAAAATACAGCCATGTTACCAAACTGCGTTTTACTGGTTATGTACCAGAAGAAGATGTTCCTAAAATTTTTAGTGATAGTGCTGTTGTTGTTTTTCCATACACTTCAACTACAGGTAGTTCTGGCGTATTACACCAAGCAGGTAGTTATGGTAAAGCTGTAGCATTACCAAATTTAGGAGATTTAAGCACTTTGGTACAAGAAGAAGGCTATCGTGGAGAATTTTTTGAACCCGAGAATGTAGATTCCTTAGCAGATGCTATAGAAAATATTATTACAGACGATGTAAACAGAATATTGTTATCTAAAGCTAATTACGAAGCTGCTTGCTCTTTACCGATGTCTACCATTACAAAAATGTATGTAGACTATTTTAAAGCCATACAAGTAACAAAATCTACAAAACAGATTATAGATGTAAATGCTATAAATACAGCATCTGAAAAAATAGTTTAATTTTTTTTACTAAATATCTACATAGTAATAGATATATAGGTAATACATTTCTTAAATTAATGAATGTAAATAATGAGCTGAATCCTCAAGACCATTTTTTCTCAAAACATCTAAAACTTCGAACTCATCTAAATCAGGATTTCTTCTATTTAAAACTAATTTTCTAAATGCCTCAACTGCTTTATCATGATTCAAATCAATTATATCAGTAATAAAATCATCTGCTGATTTTGCAGATAATCCAAAAGTAGCCAAATATTTATCTGGAAAATCTTTAAGATTATTTGTTACAATTACATTTGCATTAGTCTTTATAGCAGCAGCCATAACATGCCTATCATTTATATCTGGTAAAGTTAAGGTTTCTATTAGTGGTTCATAATTAAATACAAAAGCATCAGGAAATGCCAAATTGGCCATATCTACCCTTTTCTTTATTTCTTCTTCTTTAATACCCTTTTGCTTCATCACCCTTTTCCACTCATCAAAAATATTATTGCTCCACTTTGGAGTAAACAATTCATAATGTGCAAACCAAAATAATACATCTCGAATTTCAATCGGATAAATAATATTTGTATCTAAAACAGCTGTAAAACGGACACTATGAATCATACATTCCTAATTCTTCATCTGATTTCATAATATCTATCAAAATTTGTTCTT
>CALHVB010000118.1 GCA_938039345.1 uncultured Sediminicola sp. | reverse complement strand
CTATCTTTCTCTCTCGTATCTATTTGATTAACATAGGTAAAAACATTAGGATTATTAACTCCATCGTATTCTTGTTTTACCTCTAATGTATATTTTCCACTCAAATCAGACCCTGTATCAGAGCTGTTTTGAATTTCACATACATCTATATTATAACTGTTCTCTTTTTTATCTGTAGGTAATTCTTCCTTATTTTTAGAAGCGTAATCTAAATAAAGATTATTTTTTAGAAGTAAAGCTTTTATACTCGCTACATCTTTAGCACTGTAATAAGTAATTTTTAACTGCTTTTCTTTATGTTCTTCAACATTAATATAATCTACACCTATAGATTGTAAAAGAGTAGTTGCAAGCTCCAACGCATTTTTAGCTTCTTGTGATGCTTCCTGAGTATCTGCAAATTGTAGAACAATTTGTTGATTAGGTACAATAGTATCTTCCTTATACAAGCCCAAAAATGCAAGCATAATAATTAAAGTACTAAAATACCATTTCGTATTCATGCGCCAAATATAAAAATAAAGACTGGATTTCTGCAATTTTCGCATAAATATACTATAACAAATTGCAGAACTCACAAAACACAGTAGCTATTGGCTATAAAACATAAAAGAGCAACTAGTTAAGTTGCTCTTTTATATATTCCGTTTTTAAAGTACTACAACTCTAATAATCCGTTAGTTTTCTTAACTCCTGCTGCACTTTCTTGCATTTTTGCTTTCTCTGCATCACTTAATTCTATCTCTACAATTTTCTCGATACCGTTTTTTCCTAAAATAACAGGAACTCCAATACAAATATCATTTAAATTATACTCTCCTTCTAAATAAGTAGAACATGGGAACATTTTCTTTTGATCGCATGCAATTGCTTGCACCAAACCAGAAACTGCAGCACCTGGAGCATACCAAGCACTTGTTCCTAATAATTTTGTTAATGTTGCTCCACCAACCTTAGTATCTGCTGCCACTTGCTCTAATCTTTCTTCAGATAAAAACTCTGATACTTTAAGACTATTTCTGGTAGCATGTGCTGTTAATGGCACCATACCTTTATCACTGTGTCCTCCAATTACCATTCCGTCTACATCAGATATTGGCGCTTCTAAAGCTTCTGCTAAACGGTATTTAAAACGAGCACTATCTAATGCACCTCCCATACCTATAATTCTATTCTTTGGTAATCCGGTAGTTTTATGTACTAAATAAGTCATTGTATCCATTGGGTTACTAACCACAATAATAATAACGTTAGGAGAATGCTCTATTAAACTTGCTGATACTGTTTTTACAATGCCTGCATTTATTCCTATTAATTCCTCTCTAGTCATCCCTGGTTTTCTAGGAATTCCAGATGTAATTACTGCAATATTACTCCCTGCTGTTTTAGAATAATCGCTTGTACTACCTACAATTTTAGTATCGAACCCATTTAATGAAGCCGTTTGCATTAGGTCCATTGCTTTACCTTCAGCATACCCTTCTTTAATATCTAATATTACAACTTCTGATGCAAAATCTTTAATCGCTATGTACTCTGCACAACTTGCGCCAACAGCACCTGCTCCTACTACAGTAACTTTCATTATATATTTTTTAGAATTTAATTTTTAATTGCGTAAAAATACTGATTTTAAACAAAAACTAAGTAGCGAATACTTAGTTATATCCATTTTTAAACAATACACAACACTAAATGTAATTTTTACAACAAATGTTAAAAAAAAGAGCATTTAAACGAAAAAGTGGGCAATAAAATGCAATACGTCGATTTTAAACAATAATACAAAAGTCTTCTATGTTATATTTATATAACAGATCCCAAATCTGATAAACCTACTTAATATGAACAAAGCTTTACTTTCTATAGTGGCAATCTTTGCTGTTGCTATATTTTACAATTGTTCTCCTATTGAGGAGAATAATGACCCGATTATTGGTATATGGTCTAACGAGAACAATATATCCACAACAAACAAAACAATAGAAAACCCCTCGAGGCAAGAATGGATTTTTAATGATGCTTATCTAGGAAGATATCACAGTTATAATAATAATGTAGTATCATTTAAAACAGATTATAGATGGTCTCAAAAAGATGGAGTTTATACTATATCTTATCCAGGAACTGATTTCCCTGAGGATATTGTTAGTATGATTACTGACGACAATACAATTATTCTTAAAGACCAGAATGGCAATATATTGGCTATTAGAGAATAACCAATCATCTTTCAAAATAGAACATTAAAACGCAATCTTAAGTTTAAGATTGCGTTTTTTTATTTTTTATCTAAAACCAAAATTAACTCCAAAAGACAAACTATTAAAAGCTGCTAAGGTATAATCTGCATGTAACCTAAAAAATCCTAATTTTAGTTTTGCTCCTACAT
This sequence comes from uncultured Sediminicola sp., assembly GCA_938039345.1. The sequence goes on along the minus strand of CALHVB010000118.1, from coordinate 16,659 downwards.
TTCCTGCTACTCCACTTGCTTTATTACTTAATTTAAATGGATCTGTATATGTTATTGGTAGCGGATTAGCCGTTACAATATAAGTACCCAACACATCTACTTCCGATTTTCCTGTAAAATATCCTACGCCTCCATAAAAATTAATTACGGGTAACTTTGTAGAAACTACTGCTTGAAAAACCCATGTGTTCATAGCCATTTCTAAACTTTGATTACTACCGTTTATAGCGCCAGTATTTTCTAAATCATAAGAAGCATCTAAATGTGTATATCCTATTACTCCAGATATTGCTACTGGTAACAATTTATCTGCTGGTAACCACTTTGTAAATTCTTGTTGTATACCCACCCCATAGAAACCTAAAGAAGATCCATCTACATCTATTTTTGGTAAAAATCTAGCCTTTAGTTCTAATCCTTTTACCAAACCTACACTTGCTTGCAAAAAAGCAGATGGTACAAAATTTATATTTTCTGATGCCAATCCAGTAGGTAATTCTATTTCTTGAGACACTGTATTCCCATTAACCTCCGCAGACACTAAAATTTGCACATTTTCTATACCTCCTAATGCTGTTGATACCGTTTTAGAAGCACTGCCATCTTGAAAAGATATATTTTCATAATCAGCAGTATTTAAAACAAAACTCTTTTGATCATCTTTATTTTTAAAAGAAGCCATATTTCCTATGATAGAAATCTCAAAACCTCCTAAAGGTTTTGCTTCTGCTGTGTTATACCATCCGTTAGACATACTATACATTAACCCATCTGTAACCGGATTCATGTAACTATTTGTAAAACGTTCTGCATCATTTAATCCTGCCGCTAACAATTCATTTATATTCGATTGCGCCATACTCGTTGCACTAAACAATAGTAGGAGCGAATAAACAATTTTTTTCATGGTTTATTTAAATTGGTTTACCCAAAACTAAAAAACCAATAACTCCTATAACTTTTTTTGTTGCGTAAATACCGTTTTTATACACAAACGAGCCAAAAATTGATATTAACTATTTTTTTTCTCTATAAAAAACAAAAAGCTCGCACTATTTGTGCGAGCTCTTATATTTATGTTTACCTACTTTTTATGTATCAATATTAGCATAAACTGCATTTTTCTCTATAAATTCTCTACGAGGAGGCACCTCATCTCCCATTAACATTGAAAAAACACGGTCTGTTTCTGTAGCATTATCAATAGTTATTTGTCTTAATGTTCTAAATTCAGGGTTCATTGTAGTATCCCACAATTGCTCTGCATTCATTTCTCCAAGACCTTTATAACGTTGTATTCCTACACTACCATTAAAGCTTTCTGCTATTGCATCTCGCTCTTCATCATTCCAAGCATATTTCTTTTTAGAACCTTTCTTTACTAAGTATAATGGTGGCGTTGCAATATATACATGTCCTCCTTCTATTAACTCTCGCATGTAACGGAAGAAGAATGTTAAAATTAAAGTTTCGATATGGCTACCATCTACATCGGCATCACACATAATTACCACTTTGTGGTATCTTAATTTCTCAAGATTTAGTGCTTTACTATCTTCCTCGGTACCAATTGTAACTCCTAATGCAGTATATATATTTTTAATTACTTCATTTTCAAAAACCTTATGTTGCATTGCTTTTTCCACATTAAGAATTTTACCTCTTAATGGAAGTATTGCCTGAAAGTTTCTATCTCTTCCTTGCTTTGCTGTACCCCCTGCAGAATCTCCCTCTACAAGAAATACTTCACAATTTTCAGGGTCTTGATCGGAACAATCTGATAATTTTCCTGGTAAACCTCCAATACTCATTACCGTTTTACGCTGCACCATTTCACGCGCCTTTGTTGCTGCATGACGTGCTTGCGCTGCCAAAATAACTTTCTGTACAATTACTTTAGCATCTTCTGGATTTTCTTCCAGGTAATTGGTTAGCATTTCTGATACCGCTTGACTTACCGCAGAAGAAACCTCTCTGTTACCTAATTTTGTTTTTGTTTGTCCTTCAAATTGAGGCTCTGCAACTTTAACAGATACAATTGCTGTTAATCCTTCACGGAAATCATCTCCTTGAACTTCAAATTTTAGTTTATCTAACATTCCTGAAGCATCTGCATACTTCTTTAAGGTACTTGTTAAACCTCTTCTAAAACCGGATAAATGTGTTCCTCCTTCATGTGTATTAATATTATTTACATACGAATGTAAATTCTCTGTATATGAAGTATTATATACCATGGCAACTTCTACAGGAATACCATTTTTTTCGCCTTCCATAGAAATTACACTTTTTATAAGCTGCTCTCTATTTCCGTCTAAAAATTTAATAAATTCCTTTAAACCTTCTTCTGAGAAAAAACGCTCCCCAACAAATCCAGATTCACTTTCCTTATCTTTTTTTCGCTTATCTGTTAAGGTTATAGCAACTCCTTTGTTTAAGTATGATAACTCTCGCATTCTATTTGCAAGGGTTTCATAATTAAACTCTGTAGTTTGTGTAAAAATAGAATCATCTGGATAAAAAGTAACTTCTGTACCTCTTTCTTCTGTTTCTCCAATACTTTTTACAGGATATGAAGCTTTTCCTCTTTCATATTCTTGCTCATATATAGTTCCATTACGGAACACTGTAGCTTTTAAATTATTTGATAATGCATTTACACATGATACACCTACACCATGTAAACCTCCAGATACTTTATAGGAATCTTTATCAAACTTACCACCTGCTCCAATTTTAGTCATTACAACCTCTAAAGCAGATACTCCTTCTTTTTTATGAATATCTACAGGAATACCCCTACCATTATCTCTAACGGTTATAGAGTTATCTTCATTTATAATAACACTAATAGTATCGCAATGACCTCCCATTGCTTCATCAATAGAGTTATCTACCACCTCATAAACCAAGTGATGCAATCCTCTAACTCCAACATCTCCAATATACATAGATGGTCGCATACGTACATGCTCCATCCCCTCTAATGCCTGAATACTATCGGCTGAATAATTATTCTTTTTTGCTTCGTCGCTCATAGAATCTATAAGTTATTTTTTAATTAAAAATTAGCAATCTCACAAATATAACGAATCCCTTATTTAATAGGGTATTTAAACACCTTAGAACCCATGAAGTTATCAACAATAATTGTGGAAAATATTTTACCAAAACACGTATTTAAGATTAAAAAAAGTAGCAATCAAAAATGTATTTACTCTACAGGGTTATACCAACAAAAAAAGCACCCAAATTGGGTGCTTTTTAAGGACTAATTATAATTAAAAAACTGTAAAACAGATTGATAATTCTCTTTGATATTATAATAACGAACTAATAATTTATTTTATTACTAATAATACGTTAAACTACTTATAAAATAGACTAATATGCATCATCATGTACATTAGCTACTGCTCTACCAGATGGGTCATTCATGTTTTTAAATGCTTCATCCCATTCTAAAGCTATTTTTGTACTACACGCCACCGATGCTTCTTGAGGTACACATAGTGCTGCTGCATCTGATGGGAAATGAGATTCAAAAATACTTCTATAGTAAAACTCTTCTTTTGACAGAGGCGTTTGTAAAGGGAACTTATATTGTGCATTTGCCAATTGCTCATCCGTTACCTCTTCTTCTACAACTTGTTTTAAAGTATCAATCCAGCTGTAACCAACTCCATCAGAAAACTGCTCTTTTTGTCTCCACGCTACACTCTCTGGCAACATATCTTCAAATGCCTTACGAACAACCCATTTTTCCATACGTTCTCCGTTAATCATTTTATCTTGCGGATTAATACGCATAGCTACATCCATAAATTCTTTATCTAAGAATGGCACACGACCTTCTATACCCCAAGCTGCTAAAGATTTGTTTGCTCTTAAACAGTCGTACATATGCAACTTATCTAACTTACGTACTGTTTCTTCATGAAACTCTTGAGCATTAGGTGCTTTATGAAAATATAGATAGCCACCAAACAATTCATCAGCTCCTTCACCAGACAATACCATTTTTATCCCCATAGACTTAATTACTCTAGCCATAAGATACATAGGAGTAGAAGCTCTAATGGTTGTCATATCATAAGTTTCTAAGTTATAAACAACATCTCTAATAGCATCTAAACCTTCTTGAATAGTAAATTTTATTTAATGGTGTACTGTTCCAATATGATCAGCTACTTTTTGAGCTGCTGCTAAATCTGGAGAACCTTCTAAGCCTACAGAAAAAGAGTGCAATTGTGGCCACCAAGCTCCAGTTTCATCATTAGACTCTACTCTCTTTTCTGCATATTTTTTAGCTACTGCAGAAGTAATAGAAGAATCTAAACCTCCTGATAATAAAACGCCATAAGGAACATCGGACATTAACTGTCTTTTTACTGCTGCCTCTAAAGCTTCTTTAATTTCCTGTATGCTTGTTTCATTTTCTTTTACAGCATCATATTCCATCCAATCTCTAGAATACCATCTTGTTAATTGCCCATCTTTACTAGACAAATAATGACCTGGAGGAAAAAGCTCTATTTTAGTACATGTTCCTTCTAAGGCTTTTAATTCTGATGCTACATAAAAAGTTCCATTTTCATCCCAACCAATATAAAGAGGAATAATTCCCATGTGGTCTCGTGCTATAAAATATTCATCTTTTTCTATGTCATAAATAGCAAAACCAAATATCCCGTTCATTTCATCTACAAACGTAGCACCTTTCTCTTTGTATAAAGCTAAAATTACTTCGCAATCAGATTCTGTTTTAAAATCATATTTTCCTTCAAATTGCTTACGTAATTCTCTATGATTATATATCTCTCCGTTTGCCGCTAGCACCAAATTACCATTATCACTATATAAAGGTTGTGTTCCAGATGTTGGATCTACAATTGCTAAACGCTCGTGCGCCAAAATTGCTTTTTCGTTAGAAAAAATTCCACTCCAATCTGGACCTCTATGTCTAATTTTCTTCGACATCTCCAATAACTGAGGTCTTAATGCCTCTGTGCTCTCTTTTACATCAAACGCACATACAATTCCACACATACTCTATGTATTTATAATCAATTAAAGTACAAATATGAACATACACTATCAAAAAACAAACACAAACACATATATTGATTATAATTTGAAACAAAAATTATTATTAAACATACAATATGAAACTATAAAGTAATTTATCTTTTATAATGTAATGATTTTGTAAGGCTTAAGTAAGTTTAACTACTTTTTAAGAACAATCCTTAAAAATTTATTTAATTTTAAAAATTCAACTCAAAAACATTATGAAAAAAACACTTACTTTTTCCTTATTAATCCTTGCATTAATATTTACCAACACTACACAAGCTCAAAAATTTGGTGGTTTAGATAAAAGCCCTGCAGATATTGCAACCTATCCGTCTAGCTACAAAATATCTGACAAACTAATTAAAATCATATACAGCAGACCGCAATTAAAAAGTCGTTCTATATCTGAACTTGCTCCGGCAGGAAAAGTATGGCGTACAGGCGCCAACGAATCTGTTGAGATTACTTTTTACAAGGATGCTAAAATAGGAGGAGAATCCATAAAAGCTGGTACTTATTCTTTATTTACCATTCCGGAAGCTAACTCTTGGACCATTATTTTAAATAGCAAATTAAACCAATGGGGGGCTTATTCTTACGATAAAGCAGCAGATATTGCAAGATTTAAGGCAAGTACTAGTAAAGGTGCTGATAGTCTTGAAGCTTTTTCTATAGCTTTTATAGAGGACAACGAATCTTCTACAGAATTAATACTAGCTTGGGGAAAAACTCGTGTAGCATTACCTATAGCTTTTTAAATAAAGGAATTCCTATAACATACAAAAAGCGGAATTACACATGATGTAATTCCGCTTTTTGTATGTGATATATTATTTAGTTTAAGCTTCTTTAGAGCCAAATATTTTCTTTTTGAACACACTAAATAAACCAACTACTCCTACAGCTATAAATTTCCAAAATTTAAGTAATACCGCAAAGAAACCAACTTTAGCCAATACTTTTCCTGCAACCAAACCACCTATGCCATAAGCAGCAACATCATCTAAACCTGCATCAAAATCTGCATAAGTATAACCTTCATTAAACTCCGCACTTTTTAGAATAGCATCTATATCTTTATTAAAAAGAGGAAGCACATCCATATCTCCAATAGCATTCATATTTAAATAGCCTTTTCTTCCTAAAATTCTAATATTATAGTTTAATGTATTTACATCTGTTCCTTCAAATTTTAATTCTTTAGCCCAATGCAATTTTTTATTTTCCTGATCATAAAACGGCTCAGATGCCCAACCTACTAGCTCTATTTCCCCATACCCTTGAGCTACTCTAGCACTATTACCTTCTCTTGCTTCTTTTTGCATTTCCTCTAATAAATCATCATAATCTATATCTTCTGCATCTTCATCTTCTACATAACCATCTTCCGAATAGGTAACTTCTACTGCATATGTAAAATTATCACTTAACGGAGATATATCTTCGGGAAACAAAAGACCTAAAACTTCACTTGGCGGATTCCCCCATAGATCGGACAATACATAAGCGCTTTGTTCTGCTCCTAAAAATTTATAACCTTCTGGTACATTTATAGAGGCCACACCATCTTTTAATCGAATTACTCCGTACTCATATTTAAATGATTTTTCTATACTATCAAGAACAGCCTCATACGCCAATTCTTCTTCTGTTATTACCTGATCCTGAGCAAATGACGACATAGAAACAAGCAAACTAAAAATAAAAACAGATAATTTTCTCATTATGATTTATTTAGATTCACAAACAAGAACACAATATTAAACCATATATTATATTTTATGTAAAAATTTAAAACAAAAAAATCCCGCTAATAGCGGGATTTTATATTATACTTAAATACAATAGACTTGATATTTCTTCTTGATCTCTAAGACCTTGAATATATTGTGCCTTTTGAACTTTTGCTCTATTCTTAACAGATGGCTTTATAAACTGCTGACGCTTTCTTAATTGACGCATAGTACCAGTTTTATCAAACTTACGTTTGAAACGCTTTAGCGGCCTATCTATATTTTCTCCTTCTTTAATTGGTATAATTAACATAAGCTTTAACCTCCTCTCTTTAGTGATTTTCGGATTGCAAATATACAAGTAATAAACGAATTAGAATTAGTTTATTTTAAAATATTTTTTGCAATTACTACTTTTTGAATTTCTGTAGTACCTTCTCCAATAGTACATAGCTTTGCATCTCTATAAAATTTCTCTACAGGAAAATCTTTTGTATAACCATATCCTCCATGTATTTGCACCGCATCATTCGCTATTTTTACACATACTTCTGAGGCATACATTTTAGACATAGCTCCTATTTTTGTTACTTTTTTCCCTGCATTCTTAAGGTATGCAGATTTATGCAACAACAATTCTGATGCTTCAATTTCTGTAGCCATATCTGCCAATTTAAAAGAAATTCCTTGAAATTCACTTATTGGCTTTCCAAATTGATGTCTCTCTTTTGCATACTTTAATGCTGCTTCATAAGCGCCTTTAGAAATACCTAAAGACAATGCTCCTATAGATATACGGCCACCATCTAATATTTTCATAGATTGTATAAAACCATCTCCTATTTCTCCTAAGCGATTGGCATCTGGAATTCTACAATTAGAAAATACCAACTCAGCTGTTTCACTGGCACGCATTCCTAATTTATCTTCTTTTTTACCAGCTGTAAAACCTGGAGTACCTCTTTCTACAACAAAAGCAGACATGCCATGGCTATCTCCTTTTTCTCCTGTTCTAACAACTACAACTGCTATATCGCCACTTTTTCCGTGGGTAATAAAATTCTTAGCACCATTTAATACCCAATCGTCACCATCTTTAACTGCTGTTGTACTCATACCCCCAGCATCTGACCCTGTATTATGCTCTGTTAATCCCCAAGCTCCAATATGCTCTGCACTTGCCAATTTAGGTATCCACTTTTCTTTTTGTTCTTGAGTTCCAAATGATAATATATGATTTGTACATAACGAATTATGTGCTGCCACAGATAAACCAATAGAAGGATCTACTTTAGATATTTCTTCTATTATTGCTATATACTCATGATATCCTAGCCCAGAGCCCCCAAATTCTTCAGGAACCAAAACCCCCATAAATCCTAATTCCCCTGCTTTTTTCAAGGCTTCCACTGGAAAAACCTGTGACTCGTCCCACTCCATAACATATGGCCTAAGGTATTGTTCCGCATATTCTTTTGCAGATGCAGCGACCATTTTTTGAGTCTCCGAATAATCAAAATTCATTGTTGATATTGTATCTGAAATCATTCTAGCAATTTTATGTACAAATATAATTTAATTCTATCAATCTTATCCGCAGGAAATCCTTCTATTTTGTTTAACTCTTCAAATGATTTAACCAAACCATTCTCTTGCTTATACGCTATAATTTTCTTAGCCACTGGGTAACTTATATATGCAATTTTTGATATTTCATAGGCAGATGCTTCATTTATATTTACTTGGGTTATTTTTGGTTTTGATAACACTCTATAATTAAACAAAATGCGATTTACTACTTCTGGTTGTAAACCATAAACATCTTCTAATTGATTATCTAACAAAAAACCACCTAACGTTTTTCTAAATTTTACAATCCTTTTTGATAATTTATCTCCTACCCCATTTATCTTTTTTAATTCTGCTGCCGTAGCTGTATTTAAATCTTTAACATGATTTACTTTTTTTACACTATTCTTTTTAACTACACGAGTATTATTTTTCTGGCTAGCCCATTCTGGAAATTTAAAATAGGGGACTATTTTTTTTAACAATGAGTCTGATACTAGCGTAATATCCTGAAACTCTTTAGCTGAGTTTATATATTTATTCTTTAACCTAAAAGCATGCAACCTATCTATTTCTTCTACAGACATCCCTAATACATAACCTTTATAATCTGTTATATAATTAGGGTTAAAAGGATATTGCTTTATGGTATCTTTTTTTGATGCTTTTTCTTTTAAAATGGCTAATTGTAATTCTGTAGCTTCATCAACCTTAAAAACTTCCGAGGAAATACTAGCATTTAAATAAGAGTATATAAAATAGCCTAATTGCAGTAATACTATAATTAACAACAAAAAGAAAATCCCACTTCGTTCTTGTTTATTGAACTTAAAGTGGGATTTAAATTTATTCATTTGCAATCTTATGACTTAACAGTCTTTATAGCTTCTAAATATCTATTTAATTGTTTTTTAACTACCGGGAATAAGAAAAATAAACCTATCATGTTAGGGAAAACCATGGCGAATATCATAGCATCAGAGAAATCCCAAATAGATTTCATACTTGCCGCAGCTCCAATAACAATAAAACTTAAAAACAATAACTTATAAACTAAATCTGCTGTTTTACCTCTTCCAAATAAAAATTTCCAAGATTGTAATCCGTAGTACGACCATGAAATCATTGTTGATACCGCAAACAATACTACTGCTATTGTTAAAAAGACATCTGAATAAGGAATATACTGTGCAAAAGCCATTGATGTAATACCTGCTCCTTCATAAGAAACTCCATCAATCATTACAGCACCTTCTCCTCCATACTCAAAAAAGCCTCCGAAATTAAATATAATAATAACAAGAGCTGTCATTGTACAAATAACTACCGTATCTATAAATGGCTCTAACAAAGCTACCAAACCTTCTGATGCCGAATATTTTGTTTTTACTGCAGAGTGCGCAATAGATGCAGAACCTGCCCCTGCTTCATTAGAAAATGCTGCTCTTTTAAAACCTACTAACAATACTCCTATAACACTACCAACTCCTATTGCAGTAGGGTTAAAAGCTTCTGTCATTATTAAAGCAATAGCATCACCCACTAAACTAAAATTAGATAATATGATATACAAACATGCCAAAAGATACATTACAGCCATAAACGGCACTACCTTTTCTGTTACAGATGCTATTCTTTTAATTCCTCCAATAATTATTATTCCAACCAAAATAGCCAAAATAAGTCCAATTATAGCTCCTGCACTAGTACTTTCTAATCCCATCAATTTTTTTAATACAATTGTTGCCTGGTTAGATTGCGCTGCATTACCACCTCCAAAGGAACCTCCTATACAAAAGATTGCAAATAATACTGCTGCAACTTTGCCTAAGGTTTTAAAACCTCTCTCTTTTAATCCCTTACTTATATAATACATTGGCCCGCCATATACTGTACCATCTTCTCCTACATCTCTATATTGAACCCCTAGCGTACACTCTACAAATTTTGATGACATTCCTAAAAGCCCACAAATAATCATCCAAAATGTAGCACCTGGACCACCTAAAGCAATTGCCAAAGCCACACCTGCTATATTACCATTACCCACCGTTCCCGAAACTGCTGTTGCTAGGGCTTGGAAATGACTAACTTCTCCTTCTTCACTTTCATCTTTTATGGTATCGGGGATATCACCATCAATAGCCATATCTGTTTTTTCTAATCCTCCGCTCTCGATATCATCATACTTGCCTCTTACCGTATTTACTGCTTTTCCAAAATATCTTATGTTTGGAAACCCAAAATAAATAGTAAAAAATAAGGCACTTAGTACTAATAAGATTAAAACAAAAGGAATATCAAAAACTGTAAAGAAAACTAATGCTGAAAAGAAATCTGATACTGGTTTAAAAGCTTTGTCTATTTTTTCATCTAAACCTATTTCTGCGGTTTCTTGTGCTAAGGATAATAATGGTAAAAACATCATAAAAAAAGCAGTTGCTTTATATTTCATACGGTATCTTTTTTGTGAAAAATCTTATAAAAACAGCAATATCATAAAAATATTTAACCAAATCAAGGTTTTTTATTAAAATATATTCATATTTCTATATGAAACATTTCATTTAACTTTTTAATCTGTTCAGGTCTTCCCAAAACAATTACTTTACTCTTGGGCTCTAATTTTAAATCTGCTTCCGGATTTACAATATATTCTCCGTCTGGCGCTATATAACCAATAATTGTACACCCCGTTTTATTTCTTAAATCTAAATCTCTTAAAGAGTTGCATTCTATTTGATCCGAAAAATCTTCTATGCCTACTTCTTCTAAATTTGTGGTGTGTTTACCTTCTATAGATAATTTATCCATAAACGTAATTAAATCTGGCATTACAACTAAAGATGCCATATAATCTCCTCCTATTTTATCTGGCATTATTACTTTGTTTGCTCCTGCCAAGCGCAATTTATTTTGAGAAGTTATTTGTGATGCTCTACTTATTATAAACAAATTTTTATTCATTTGTCTTGCAGATAATACCACAAACAAATTAGCAGCATCATCTGGTAATGCTGTTATTAAATATTGAGCTCTTTCTATGCCTGCTGCAATAAGAACCTCATCTTCATTACCATCACCTTCTATAAAAAGATGTTCATCTTCGTGTTTTTCAATTACTTCTTTATCTTTTTCTATAATAACAAAAGAACGGCCATATGCTTGTAATTTTTCTGATGCTTGTATACCGTTACGTCCGTAACCACATATAATCACATGGTTCGTAAGACTACTAATTTTGTTTTTCACTTTCTTCTTTTTTAAAAGTTGTAATGAGTTTTTACTTAGAATATATTCTGTTATTACAGATATTGCATAAGCGAATATAAATACACTAGATATAATTAATACTACTGTAAATATTTTACCAATATCATCTAATGGTTTTTGCTCAGAAAAGCCTACTGTTGTTACCGTAATAACGGTCATATAAAAGGCTTCTATCCAAGAATAGCCTTCTAAAAACCGATACCCTAGAACTCCTGTAAGGATTACGACTAACACTAAAAAAAGTGCTGTATATATTCTTGACCTAAAAAGTTTAATCATAATTACAAATCAAAAACAGAGGTTCTTTTCGTATATATTAAATCTTTAATTTTTAACCAAAATGCTAAAAACAAATACAATGCAAAACCAAAACCTAGCGTAAAAAAAGCCAAGTAAATAAAAGAAGTTCGTACTACTTTAGCTCGTATCCCTATACGCTCTGCAATACGCCTACAAACCTCAAAACCTCTTTTTTGGAAATAATAAAGTACCTGATAAAAAATATTCATATGTTAAAATTAAGCTTTTCCACTTAATAAACTATTACCTACCACACATTGTAAGCATTTATTTTTAGTACAATACTCGTTGTATAATTGCAGTAAAGCTTGGCTTTCCTTTGCATTTTTTACTGCTACATTACATTCCCTAAAACCTGATATAATATTATTTTCTTCTTTTTTTAAGCTTTCTACTATTTTAATAATATCTTCATTTACATCTTTTCCTATATAATTGGCATAGCAAAATTTTAATGGAATTATAGTATTAATAACTATAAGGTCTATAAATTTTTTAGATACTTTTTTTACACTCTTTTTAGATACTTTACCAAAAGTATAATGTGAATCCCAATATTCACTGGCAGTTACATTAAAAATATCATAAATTTCTTCTAGTGAATTAACAGCAATAAGCTTACTAAATATATTTTGGTGTGCCGCGTACAAACGAGCCAATTGTGACAATCTTATGGTTGGAAAATTATTTGGTCTTAATTTAAAAAATGCTGGCTTTTGTACTCCATCATCTTGTAAACTATATTTATGTTTTAAAAACAGGTATTCTTTTTCTTGATTTTTATAATAAACATCTACAACACTATCATCATTATAAAAACCAGCTAAACCAAAAAGAATACTTTCTAATTTAGAGGCACTATGCTGTATTTTTCTAACCACAGAAAAATCTAACAACTGTGCAATACTAAAAAACGATTCTGCATTTATTTTAGAACCAAAATTCCTCATTAACATTACAAATAATACTTTTTCCCAATCGTTATTAGATGTTTGTAATAATTTATCTACCAAAGAAGATTTTTGCTCTAAACGCTCAAAATACAACCGTTCTAACCAATTTTTAAATGCGAAAGAAGAAACGGAGCTTATGTCTTTTTCACAATTAACAAAAGACTTTATATCCTTATTAAAAAGAGAATTATAAGCAACTAGCAATTCATCTGAGATATAATTTTTTAAAGCAAGGGTTGGTATCTTAGTATTATCATTCCTAAAAACATCTAAATTATCCTCCCAAACTACATGTAAAATAACATTATTATAATTCTCGTCTTTTTCGTGATGGTGCGCATACCAATCCGACGATTGTACATGTATTTCTACATTACCAGCCCACATTTGTCCGTCAATATTAATTTTAGCATTAAAAAAGTCTGGACCAGACAAATGATTATGAATACCTATATTTTCTATTTTTATAGCCTGCCCTTTAGTAGTTTTTAAATCCTCTAATCTAAGTTGTTTGTACTTCCAAACAAAGTGCAATATATCTTCACGCATTGGCCTAAAATAGAAAAATCTTACTACTTACAGAAATACATCCTGCAAGTAGTAAGATTTTTTATATAATAAAACTTAATTTTCATTCTGCTACATTACCTTCCCAATTCATAAAACCACCTTCTAGGTTATAAGCATTAGCAAAACCTAATTGATTCATAATATCACAAGCTTTACCACTACGTGCTCCTGATCTACAATACACGTAGTAATTTTTACTTTTATCTAGTTTTTCCAATTCATCTAAAAACTCTTGCCCTTTATGAATATCTAAATTAGTAGCCCCAGGAATATATCCTTCTTCCACTTCTTCTTCTGTTCTTACATCTAAAATAAACGAGTTTTCATCTTTCTCTAATTGCTCTTCCCACTCTATTTGTGATAAATCTGCCATATTGTTTGTATTTAAAGCTATAAAATTAAAATAATAATTTAACAAATAGTATACCAAGTCATTAATAACTTTAAGTACAAGGCTAAAACTATAGTAATTTAAGCCTCTTTTAATTTTTTAACACAAATTTAATATCCAAAAGATGTTTCATATAACATCTTTTGATGTATATTTGTATATACAAATTTTGTATAGACATGAATGTAGAAACTATTATAAAGACAGATAAAAAAATTCCAATTGAGAAAAGAACTATTATTCATATTGAGTTAGTTAATTCTAAATTAAATGAAGCAATAACTGCTGCTTTAAAATTCTATGATATTTCTATACAACAATTTAATGTGCTTAGAATCTTAAGAGGGCAAAATGGTAAGCCAGCAAATCTTGGCACCATTAATGAAAGAATGGTTACTAAAATGAGTAATACCACACGATTGGTAGATAAACTAATTTTAAAAAATTATGCAAAACGTGCTACCTGCGAATCTAATAGAAGAAAAATAGAAATAAGCATTACTACTGATGGAAAAAAAGCATTAAAAAAAATAGATGTTATTGTATCTAAAGTAGAAAAAGAACTAGTTCATAATTTCACAGAAAAGGAATTAGAACTATTAAATAACTTATTAGATAAGTTTTAAACTATTTTATCTAATCAAGCACAAATAAAAACAATTAAATAAATTAAAAAAGATGAAAAAAAGTGTATTAAGTTTAGTATTTGCAGTTGTATTTGGATTTTCTGCAACAGCAAAAACACCAATAGATGGTGAAAAGAAAACAGTAAAAGTTAGCGAAAGTACCGTAACATGGAAAGCATACAAAGTAACTGGCGCTCATGAAGGAACAATTTCATTAAAAGAAGGTGCATTACATTTTAATGGTGACAAATTAACTGGCGGGAAATTTGTAATAGATATGACTACAATTAACACTACTGATTTAGAAGCTGGTAAAGGGAAAGAAAAATTAGATGGACATTTACATTCTGATGATTTCTTTGCTACTGCAAAAAACCCAACATCTACATTAGTTTTTACCAAAGTAGTACCATTTAACAAAAACTCATATACTGTAGATGGTAACCTTACTATTAAAGGAATTACAAAACCTGTAACTTTTGTAGTATCTGTATATGGTAATAAAGCAAATGCTACTTTAAAGATAGACAGAACCAAATTTGACATTAAATATGGTTCTGGTAGCTTCTTTGATAATTTAGGAGACAAAACCATTTACGACGAGTTCGATTTGGTTGTAGATTTAGCATTCTAATAACTATTAAAAGACAAAATAAACACCCTTTCTTTAAAATTTAAAGAAAGGGTGTTTATTTTTTATACAAGTTATTTGTAATTATAAAATTCCTTCATATATTTGGCACTCAATGGAAAACAGAAATACAAATACTTGGTGGTGGAGCAACTTACGTCAAACGTCGTGAGCAAAGCATCATTGTAGTTATACTATATTTAAGGCTTGTCATCGCGACAAGCCTTTTTCGTTTTTTAATTTTTACTGTTTTTTATTACAAAAAAATAAACCTAAGCAGCTTTTGCAAAAAAGAAATAAAAAATTGATATGAAATATCAACTTAAAACATACAATAAAAAAATCCTTGCGGATACTATAACACCCGTTAGTGTTTACTTAAAAATTAGAGATAAATTTCCTAATAGCATTCTTTTAGAAAGTAGTGACTATCATGCCAATGATAATAGCTTCTCATATATCTGCTGTAATCCTATAGCATCTATAAAGGTTGATAAAGAAGTTGTTGTACAACAATTTCCTGATGGCACTTCCGAAGAAATAAATATTACCAAAGAAACCGATATCCCTTTAATCTTAAACGATTTTAGTCAAAAATTTTCGGCTCCAAATACAGACTTTAAATTTATTAATAATGGTCTCTTTGGCTATATGGCATATGATGCGGTACGATATTACGAAGATGTAGAAATTAGCAAAAAACAAGGAAACACAGGTATTCCTGATATTTACTATGCTGTATACCAAAATATTATAGCTATAAATCATTTTAAAAATGAAGCTTATCTTTTTGCTCATTGTTATGAGTCTGAAAACAATATTGCAGCAATAGAGCATATTTTAAATGTAAAAAACTTTGCCACTTATAACTTTAAAAAAGAAGGCGCTGCTACTTCTAATCTTAAAGATGAAGAATTTAAAGAGCATGTAGCATTAGCAAAAAAACATTGCCAAAGAGGAGACGTTTTTCAATTGGTATTATCTAGAAGATTTTCTCAAGGATTCAAAGGAGACGAATTTAATGTATATAGAGCACTACGTTCTATAAACCCCTCTCCTTATTTATTTTATTTTGATTACGGAGATTTTAAAATTTTTGGTAGCTCTCCAGAAGCACAATTAATTGTTGCAGATGGTAAAGCAGAAATACATCCAATTGCTGGTACTTTTAAAAGAACCGGAAATGATGAACAAGATGCTATTTTAGCAAAAAAGCTAACAAAGGATGAAAAAGAAAACAGTGAGCATGTAATGTTAGTAGACTTAGCCAGAAATGACCTTAGTAGAAATGGTAGTATGGTAAATGTAGAAAACTACAGAGAAGTTCAATTCTTTTCGCATGTAATACATTTAGTTTCTAAAGTTACAGGACAAAAGAAAAAAGATATTCCAACACTGAAAGTTGTTGCCGATACTTTCCCTGCCGGTACTTTAAGTGGTGCACCAAAGCATATGGCAATGCAGCTAATAGAAAAATACGAAAAAACAAGTCGTGGGTACTATGGTGGCGCTATTGGTTTTATGGACTTTAATGGCA
>CALHVB010000117.1 GCA_938039345.1 uncultured Sediminicola sp. | reverse complement strand
ACCGCTTACTGCTTCACCAAAAATATTCCATTCATTACCTTCATTGTCTGTTAACAATACTTCTCCTCCTGAAAAAGTATAGCTAAATTCTAAACCAGCAACAGAAGCATCTAACTCAAATGAAACCATAAAATTTTCATTACCAACAATTAAATAATCATTCCCTTCAAAAGAATCTTGAATTACATTATCTGTATTAAAATCACTAAACCTATAGGTTTTAGCTTTATCATTAACAATAATAGCGTGTACTCTTTCCTTTAATGGCAGCCTATCATCTTTAGCTACGGGAAAGAAAAAACGATTATTATTTGTATTGTAGTCTCCGTAAGGAGAAACACCGTAAGTTCTAGAGAAGCCTGTACTTGTACTTACTACTTCAGAATTTGGATACATTGCTTTCCAAGTACCCCAATTTGTTTCAAACAATGTAATAACATCTATCTTATCTCCTATTAAATCTCCATTAACAGACTCATTTAATATCTGAGACCAATTACTATTAGTTGCCCTATCAAAAGGAATAAGGTTTGTATTATACAAAAGTCCAGATACGCCAAAAGTAGTTTCACTACCATTTAAAACTCTATTCCATCCAATACCAGTCCCAGTTAACGGACAATAAGTTATCGCTACAGAAATATCTCCCAAATTATCATTAATAATTTCGTGCCAATCTAAAATAATATGTGGGTACGCTTTTACCACATTTCCTTGCTTATACCCTATCACTAAATCTGAATCTAACAGAAAACTTTGTGTTACAGTTGCCGCTGCAACTACATTAGGATTCGTTAAGGCAGGTATGCCATCTCTACCCGGACCTCCATCTAAAACTTCTGCTATAGGAATACTCCATTCAGAAGATTGTTGTGGTCCACGGTTAAAATCGTCTACACTAGATGAACTACAAGAAAACAGCACACCTATACATACTAGCAATGCAAATACTTTTTTCATTTGTTTATATTTATAATGTTACTTTTATTTTTCTTAAACTTATAAGCAAAACCTACAGTTAACCTAGAAGTTGGTGTTAACTGTGTTCCTTCTACATAACTATACAGTGGTAATTCTAACCTTGTTACAAAACCTAGATTGGTAGTTATCTGAACATTTAATTCTGGCCGAATAAAAACCCACTCTCCTCCTGTATTAGGAATATTAGAATCATCAATTTTATCATTAGAAGATTTACGATATTTAAAAACTACCCCCGGATTAACTACCATATTAAATAATAGCAACTGATCCACATAACCCACATTTGCTTGTATTACATCTCCAAACTCATAGGTTGATGTATTTAAATAAGAATTATTAACTCCTGTAAAACGATAGGTAAAACTCCCTGATACTGTTGCTGCTGGTCTAAAGTCTAATTGCTTAGAAATAGATAACCAACCTAAAGCATCCCAAGCACCACTTCCGGGTTGTAAATCTGCTGTTAATTGTATGCCTTGTTCCGATATAATATCTGATTCTCCTAAAGGCATTTTTGTACCTGCCCCTATATTTAATACCGTATTCTTTCCTAAAACATCTGGCAAAGCATATTTTAATAGAATTACTGCATCACCTAGACCTGAGGTTTCTATAAAATTTTCGTTATTAAATTGAGTAATTCTTCTAGTTTGGTTTACCCATGTAAATAAACCTTCAACAGAAAATCTGTCGGTAATTGCATAACCAATATTTGCTAATACAGAATTGGTAACACGTTTTCTAGAATTGTCGTCTAATTTGGAGCTACCTGCATTTAGTGTATTTAGGTTGTTATAATCATAATTTAAACCTACTTGCACAGAACCTTTACCATCATTAGAAAGCCCTAAATTATTAGATAAAGGCACGCCACCAGAACAGCATGTTTGAGAAAATAACTGCTGACTTAAAAACAAAATAAATGCAGATAATATAATTTTAAAATACATAAACATAGAAATTCCCATGTCTTAGTATCTAAAAAGAAGAAAACCTTACATTAATAAGATAAAAGTTTATTTTTTTAACATTTAGCAATAAACATTAATGTGTTTTGATTATTCTTTCTAAACTATTGCTTATGTTCTTTACTATCATCGGTATCATCCTTTCTATATTTACAACAAGGGTGTACACTATCATATGCTTCTTGTGTTGCTTTTAACTCTTTTGTATCATGACCCACCCCAACCAATGCTGTTTTTATTTTCATAGCATTAGTTTTTCGCTCATCTACAATTAATGATAATTGGTGTGTTGGTATATCCCATTGCGCATATTTTACTCCAGAAACACTAAGTGCCGCTTTCTCTATACGTACTTTACACATATCGCATTTACCATCTACCTCAAAAGTCATTTTCTTATTCTTTTCTTGTGCGTATGTTACTGCTGTTAGTAGTAAAAAAAGAATTCCTAATATTGTATTTTTCATCGTATTATATTTTATAATTATATTTTAAATCGTATGCCTGTATAGTATAAGCTTCCAAAAATTGGACCATATACAAAAGTAGTATCAAAATTTGCTCCAAAAGGCTCATCTGCACCCAAAATGGGATTAGATTGCCTAACATTTGTAATATTCTCTCCTCCTAAATATACTTCAAACTTTTTAGAAAATACTTTGGTTACTTGCATATTTAAGGTTGCTATTGTTGGTGTTTTATTTGGTAATTGATATGCTATAGGATTTACTATTGTAGATGAAAAACGCTGCTTTCCTAACCAATTAAAAGTGGTATCAAATTTCCATTGCGCATCATTTTTTATATCGGTTTCATAAGACATATTAGCAAATAAACGATTTTTAGGCACTAATGGTTTTTCTAATTTTCCTGAAACATAGGTTGTTTTAACATCATAATATTTATAAGCCAAACGCATATCAAAACCTTTAAAGGCCTTATAATTAATTTCTGCCTGAAAACTATTTGCGTAGCTATCTCCTTCTAAATTATAAAAGCTAATTTGTCTAGGATTTTCATAATCTACCACTACCTGATTTTTAAAATCGGTTTTATAATAGTCTAGCATAATATCTGCTTTTTTACCAAACAGATTAAATCCTTGCAGAAAGGAAACCCCGTAATTCCAAGCTATTTCTGGGTTTAAATTATAAGCCCCAGAAGAATTCCCTGTAATATTTATTTGTCTTGATGTTGCAAACAACTGCTGATTTTCGGCAAAAATATTAGCACTACGTTTTCCCCTGCCTAAAGATGCTCTTAAAGCAGATTTATCCCATGGCGTATAGCGCACATGTAATCTGGGAGTAAAAAAAGTTCCTAGTATATTATGATTATCTAAACGAACACCTGCTATTAAATTTATTTTATCTAAATCGTCATAATTATACTCAAAAAAAGCACCTATTGACTTTTCTGTTCTTTCGTAGTTTATAGTATTTACAAGCTCATCATAATCATCATAAGTATAATTTACCCCTGTTTTAAGCTTGTGCTTAGAGTTATTAATGATTGTGTTATAAATAACATTTGCATACAAGCTATTGTGTTTAATATTGTAGGCATTTAACCCAAAATAAGATGCTTGCCTATGCCCACTATAAGCGGTTTGTACCCCTAAACTTTGCCAAGGAAGATTTGGGTTTACATAACCTAGTTTAGTTGCAATCTCATAACGCTGCGTATCAATCTCACTACCCCAAAATGTTGTTGTTAATTTATCTGTGTCTGGATTAAAGTTTAATTCTCCTGCTTGTTTTTCATCATTCAAATATTTTAAATTAATAAAACTTACAAAGCCTTTTTCTGCATTGATATATTGCCAACGGTTCATGATATTAATTTGATGATACAAGGGCATATCTAAAAACCCATCATCATTTACATCATGTTTTTTATTGTGAGAATTCCCATGTAGATATAAACCCGTATACCATTTATCGTTAACCTTTGTATTTAAATGCGTATTTAATTCTAATCGCGTATTAGATGCCCCATAAAAATTTACAAATAGTTTATCGTCTGTTGATGGCTTTACTAATTCAGCATTAATTTGTCCTGCTATACTTTCAAAACCATTTACTACACTCCCCGCTCCTTTTGTTATTTGTATACTTTCTACCCAAGTTCCTGGTATAAAGCTAAGACCAAATGCTTGTGATGCTCCGCGGATTGATGGTATATTCTCTGTAGCTATTAAAATGTAAGGTGTTGTAAGCCCCAACATCTTTATTTGTCGTGTTCCTGAGACAGCATCGGCAAAATTTACATCTATAGAAGGGTTAGTTTCAAAGCTCTCCGATAAATTACAACAAGCCGCTTTTAAAAGCTCATCACTACTAACGGTTACTACATTTGCTGCCTGTAAATAAGATTTAACTGTGGTTTGCTTTTCCGATGTTACCGTTACCTCATCTAAGGTATTAGATGCTTGCAGTGTATGTACAAGCTTATTGGGTTTTGTTACTGTTAATGTATCTGTTTTAAAACCTACATAACTAATTACCAATTTAGTATACGCTGTTGTGTAGTCTATGGTAAACTCACCGTTTATATCTGTAATGGTTCCTATAGCTGTATTTAACCAATACACATTTACACCCGACAATGGTAGTTTTTCTCCTTCCTCATTTATTTCCTGAATAAGGCCATTAAGTTTCTCTTGCGAAAAAAGAAATATTGGAAACATTACTACTATATATAATATGCTTTTCATACTTTTTATATATAGATATTAATAAGCATTAGTATTGCCATAACAATCATGATACTATTCTCTATGAATGTAGCCTTGGTCATTGGTAATTTTAATGCTGTTCCTAAACACGCACACTGAATTGTTTTTTTATCTACCAATGTTTTTAATACGCCTACTGTAGTTACTCCTAAAATTACAAGCGTTACTATTAAAGCTATTGGAATTTGAATTCGCATTAAAAATAAAATCCCTAAAATTACCTCTATAAACGGATATACCCAGCCATAAATAGGAATTGCTTTAGCAATAGGATCGTACATACGAAACGATTTAGGAAACCCTTTTAAATCTAATAGCTTAAAAAAGCTAAATACAATATAAAATAAACCCATAAAATCTAGCATAGCATCTGTAATACGCTGCTCTTTATAGTTTAGCAAAAAAGTAGCCACAAGAAGGTATGTAAATATTAGAAACAAAGGCCTTAATTGCTTTAATGTAGACTCTTTCGAGGCTATTGTATTTTGCTGAATTACTTTTTCGGTAACAACGTATTTACTAGGCAACGCATCTTGTAATGTTTTAAGGGGTGTTGATTTATTTAAATGAAGTACTGCTTTAGAAAGCGCTAAATCTATTTTTACTTCATCAACCTCATTTATAGCTAAGAGACTTTTAGTAACAAATGCAACGCAACCATTGCATGTCATCCCTGTTATTGTATATATTTTTTTCATGATTTTTAATATAAAAATTACTTTGTTTAAATAATAAATTAAATACCCCTCTATTTTTCAGGAGTAATAATTACCTAAAACTGTAAACTTTTATATCAAATAAGGAAAACTTGGTCTAAAACCTGTATGTTTTCTACTAAAATGGGCGGAGAATAATCATTTTCATGAATATGCCTATTTTCTAGTATGTATAATGTATTTAAATAAGAAGTTGTGAGCGCAACTACAAAAAACTGTTGTTCTAAAGATACATCATCAAAAGAAAACTGTAAATCATCTTGCCCTTCTACAACAATTACCTCATCACTACAACAAGATTTGCTCTCTGTAGCGCCTTTCTTTAAATCCATACCACATTTATCGGCATCTTTAAAAAAAGAAACTGCTACTAAACGCCCCATACAGTAATGCTTCTCTACTTTCCAAGAAGTAGTAGAAACCAATAGCAAAAATGCCATTACTACAGATAGTATTTGCTGAA
>CALHVB010000116.1 GCA_938039345.1 uncultured Sediminicola sp. | reverse complement strand
CTACTGTCTACTGTCTACTGTCTACTGTCTACTGTCTACTGTCTACTGTCTACTGTCTACTGTCTACTTTCTATTGTCTACTTGTGATGCTCAATAATATCTTGGTAACGAATGCGTAAATTTTTAGGAAGTTTGTTGCTTTTAGGTAATACGGCTAAATAACGATCTTCGTTAGTTGTAAAAACTCGTTTATAAATAGGCTCAAAATATCCTAATTGTTTAACAATTTCTTTGGTGAACTCCTCGTGGTGTACTAAATCTTTGCTGCCTAAATGATAAATTCCGCTTTTGTTTTGGTTAATAAGAAAGTGTATTTGTTGGGTAAGTTTATCATCATTAGTAACATTCATAATTAAATTAGGAAATACTTCTAAAGATTCTTTATTGGCAATAGCAGTCTTTATTTCTTTAATTCTAGGAGAACTATTACCAAAAACCATAGGTAACCTTAGAATGGCCATTTTCTCTTTAGGAATTCTAAGCAGCATGTTTTCAATTTTTATTTTTAATCTACCGTATATACTTAAAGACAAAGTTTTATCGTACTCATAGGAGGGGTATTGGCTGTAGGCATCAAAAACATTAGCAGAAGATATAAAATAGAGTTTGCAATTGTGATTAGAAACGTATTCTACCATGTGCTGGTGTGCTATTATTTGCGCAGAAAAATTTCCACGTAGTGCAGAAATTATAAGTTGTGGTTTTACAGTTTCTAATACATCAAAAATATCATCCTCTTCTAAATCGTATCTAAAAAATTGTTTGTTATTTTCAAATGATTTTCTAGCAGAGTAGTAGGTGCCAAAAGTATTAAAATAGGAGTTTAGCTCTTTATAGATAGCATTTCCTATAAAGCCACTAGCACCTAGTATAAGTATTTTATTTGTGTTCAATTTTTAAAAAATAGATAAGCCAGTAGCAGTTGTAAGTTTTTCTAGAGCAAGCATACCTAATTTAGAGTTACCTCTTTCATTAAGTCCTGGAGACCAAGTTGCTACGCAAAATTTATTTGGTAATAATGCTATAATTCCTCCACCCACACCACTTTTACCTGGGAGTCCAACTTCAAAGGCAAATTCGCCTGCCTCGTTGTAAAAACCACAGGTAAGCATAATAGCATTTATTCTTTTAATTTGATTTACATTAAGGAAAGTTTTTCCTTGTGTACATTTACCTCTGTTTATAAATAAGAAAAAAGCATTGGTTAACTGTTTGCAAGACATTTTTAGGGAGCATTGTAAAAAATAAAAATCTAAAACGTCATTTACATCATTTTTTAGGTTTCCGTAAGATTTTATAAGGTTAGCAGCAGCATAATTTCTATAGCCTGTATTTTTTTCTGATAGCGCTATTTTTTCATCATAATTAATAGTGTTATCATTTGCCATATTTCTAACATAAGCCAAAAAATCTTCTTTAGGATTTTTTAAGTGTGTGTATAATACATCTGCAATAACAATAGCTCCTGCATTTATAAAGGGATTTCTGGGAATTCCATTTTCTTGTTCTAAGAGTGATAAATGGTTAAATGGGTCTCCAGAAGGTTCAACATCTACCCGTTCCCATAAAGTGTCTCCTAAGATTGAAAATGCTTGTGATACAGAAAATACTTTTGAGATACTTTGTATAGAAAAAGCTTCATTAGCATTACCAGTACTATAATTATTTTGGTTAATATCTAAAAGGTGAATTCCAAATTTAGTAGGGTCTACATGTGCAAGTTCAGGAATATAAGAAGCTACAGTTCCCCGATTAGAAATTGCTTTTATATCGGTAGTAATTGTATGTAATATTTCCTGAAAATTTTTCATTAAGCCTTATAAAAAGGGAGTTTTACAATAGTAGCAGCAACAGCTTTTTTTCTAATTTGTATGTATATAATACTTCCTGTTACAGATAAATTTGTTGGCACATAGCCTAAACCTATGCCTTTTCCTAAAGAAGGAGACATGGTTCCAGAGGTTACAGTACCTATTTTAGTGCCATTTTCATCAACAATATCATAATCATTTCTTGGAATACCACGCTCATTTAGTTCAAAAGCAATTAGCTTATGCTTAGAACCTTGTTCTTTTTCAATTTTTAAAGCCTTAGAATTTACAAAGTCTTTGGAGAATTTGGTAATCCAACCTAAGCCAGCTTCTAATGGCGATGTTGTATCGTTTATATCATTTCCGTATAAACAATAACCCATTTCTAAACGCAGGGTGTCTCTTGCCGCTAAACCAATGGGTTTTATGCCATAATCTGTACCAGCTTCTAAAACCTTATCCCAGATTTGTTGTACTTCTTCATTTTTACAATAAATTTCAAACCCACCAGAGCCTGTATAACCTGTGGCAGATATAATTACATGGTCTATACCTGCAAAATCTGCTACTTTAAAAGTGTAAAATTTTATAGCAGCTAAATCTATAGAAGTTAAAGATTGCATTGCAGCTACGGCTTTTGGACCTTGAATGGCTAATAGAGAATACCCATCAGATATATTTCTCATATCTGCATTAAAATCTGCATTGTATTTAGAAATATGATTCCAATCTTTTTCTATGTTAGAAGCATTTACAACTAATAAAAATTGCTCTTCTTTTATTTTATAGATTAATAAATCGTCTACTATACCACCGGTTTCATTAGGTAAACAACTATATTGAGCTTGTCCTATACTTAATTTTGATGCATCGTTAGAACTTACTTTTTGTATCAATTCTAAAGCATTAGGCCCACTAATGAGAAATTCTCCCATGTGAGAAACATCAAAAACCCCTACATCTTTACGCACTGTTTCGTGCTCTATATTTACACCTTCATAGGATACAGGCATATTAAAACCAGCAAAGGGCACTATTTTAGCTCCTAATGCTTCATGCGTTTGGGTAAGGGCAGTATTTTTCAAAATTTATATTTTATTCTTTTAATAAGTATCCTTTAAGTTCATCGTAAGAAGAAATTTTTAACGATTTTTTCTCCTTATCCATCACTTTTTTAATTTGTGCCGGAATTTCTAAAGTGGTATCTAAAGTATCTACAACTACATCTAAAAATTTTACAGGATGTGCTGTTTCTAAGAAAATACCGTATGTATTAGGGTTTTTTTCTTGGTATTTTTTTAATCCTAAGTAACCAACAGCACCATGCGGATCTGCAACATAAGAACAATTTTTATGTATGCTTAGCATAGCCTCTCTTGTTTCTTCATCGGTAAACGAATAAGAGGATAGGTTTTCTGTTAATACCTCAAAATTATCTTTGTATATATGTCTAATTCTAATAAAATTACTTGGATCACCAACATCCATAGCATTAGAAATAGTAGCAATAGATGGTTTTGGGGTATAAGTTCCTGTTTGCATATAATTAGGAACAATATCATTAACATTAGTAGAAGCTACAAAATGTTTTACTGGCATTCCTAGTTGTTGCGCCATCATACCAGCACATACATTTCCAAAATTTCCACTAGGTATAGAGAAAACTATTTCTTTTCCTTTAGATTTTGCTTGCTTGTATGCAAATAAGAAATAAAATAATTGTGGTAACCAACGCGCAACGTTTATAGAGTTAGCAGAGGTTAATTGCATAGCATCTAATAAATCTTGATCTAAAAATGCTGTTTTTACCATACGTTGGCAATCATCAAAAGTACCATCTACTTCAAGAGCTGTTATATTTTGCCCTAAAGTAGTTAATTGTTTTTCTTGAATATCACTTACTTTACCACTTGGGTATAGAATAACAACATTTACCCCTTTTACGCCTAAAAAACCATTGGCTACAGCACCACCAGTATCACCAGAGGTGGCAACTAGTACAGTAACTTCATTGTCGTTTCCTTCGGAAAAATGACCTAAACATCTTGCCATAAAACGAGCACCTACATCTTTAAATGCCATGGTTGGTCCATGAAAAAGCTCTAGTGTAGCTATATTTTCTTCTAGTTCTACTACTGGGAAATTGAAATCTAAAACTTCGGCTAAGATTGTTTTTAATTTTTCTTCTGGAATAGCATCACTTACAAATTGGCGAATTGCTGTAAGCGCAATTTCTTCGTTAGACAGGTTTTCTATTTCTTTAAAAAAAGAAGCTGGTAATGGCGTAATATTTTCTGGGAAATACAATCCACGGTCTGGTGCTATACCTTTTACAACAGCATCTGTAAATGATACGTTAGGAGCTTTTTTATTTAGACTGTAAAAATTCATTTGTTTTATAGTTGACTGAAATTAGAAGACGGAAGGTCAATGACGAAAGACAGATACTTTAAAATCAATGACGGAAAACCGAAAACTAATAACTTATTTTTAATTAATATTTTTTTTAAATGCTACCATCATATTCATTAGATGGTGCGATTCATTATATAATTCAGTAAATTTTGTTTCTTTAATATATAGTCTTCGCTTAGCCTTAAATAAACAGGTAACAACTTCAGCTAATGAGCGAATTGAATATCCAATAAATCTTCGTTGTTCTGGATTTGATTGTCCAATAGAACCTTCAGAAATATTTAGTGCAATAGAATCAGAAGCTCTGCATATTTGAGAAGACAAGTTAAACTTTTCTCTATCAGGGAAACTTAAAGCTATTTTGTTAATGGTTTCTCCAAAATCCATAGCTTTTTGCCATATAATAAGCTTCTCAAATTTAAACTTGTTCATCTTTATTATATTTATACTTTATTTCTTCTGTCTTCTGTCATTTAACTTATAGCTTTTATACCTTCTAGATTAATTTTTGATACATGAATGTCAAAATCAATTCCAAAATTATTGTAAACCTTACGCATGCTATCTGCTACTTTAAGAGCCGTTTTTTCTCCTCTACTTAAAGTAAATACTGAAGGTCCAGAGCCAGATATGCTACATCCTAATGCGCCAGCTTTTAAACTTTCTGACTTTAATTTATCAAAACCAGGAATTAATATAGAGCGTATAGGTTCTACAATATGGTCTTCTAGAGATCTGCCGATTAAATCATAGTCTTCTGTATATAAACCAGCGATTAACCCACCAACATTTCCCCATTGTTTAATTCCGTCTTTTAATTCAATGGAGGTTTTTAATATTTTTCTAGAATCTGCGGTTTTTACTTCTATCTGCGGATGAATTACGGTTGCGTATAATTCGCTAGGCGTATGTATTTTTATAATATCTAAAGGAGCATAGCTTCTTACCAATGTAAAACCTCCGTAGATGGCAGGTGCCACATTATCTGCGTGTGCAACTCCGCTAGCTAAACGCTCTCCTTCCATGGCAAATTGTACCAATTCTAAAGAAGAAAAGGGTTTTCCTAAAAGTTCATTCATAGCCCATACAGCACCTGTTGAGCTTGCTGCACTACTACCAATACCACTACCGGCTTTAATTTTCTTGTAAATTTCAATTTCAAATCCGCCTTGGTAATCACTTTCTGCTAATAATGCTAAGCCAGCCACACCAGCTACATTGTTTAGCGTTTCCATAGGAAGGTTTTGTCCTTCTAATTTTGTAATTTTTATACCTTTTTCTTTGGTTTTACGAATAACCATTTCGTCGCCAACAGCATCTAAGGCAAGTCCAAGAATATCGAACCCACAAGAGACGTTAGCAATAGTAGCAGGGCAAAAAATACGTATTTCGTTGCTCATACATTAAAAGTTTCCAATTCTAATAATATCTGCAAAGATACCAGAAGCTGTTACATCTGCACCAGCACCAGCACCTTTTATAATCATTGGTTGGTTAGGATACCTTTCTGTGTAAAATAATACAATATTATCACTACCCTCTAGGTTATAAAAATCGTGACCTTTAGGTATTTCTTGTAAACCAACACTAGCTTTTCCGTTTTCGTATTGTGCAACATATTTTAATTTACAATCTTTATCTGCAGCACTTTTATATATTTCTTGGAACGATACTTCATGTTTTACTAAAGATGCAAAGAAATCTTCATTATTTGTAGTGTCTAAACTTTCTTGTGGCAAAAACGATTTGTTTTCTATTTCTTCAATAGCAATCTTGTTTCCGCTTTCACGAGCCAAGATTAATATTTTTCGCATTACATCTATACCACTTAAATCTATTTTTGGGTCTGGTTCTGTGTAACCTTCTGCTTGCGCTTCTTTTACAATATCGTGGAAGGTAGTTTTGTTATTAAAATTATTAAAAACAAAATTTAAACTACCAGATAACACAGCTTGTATTTTTAATACTTTATCTCCAGAAGCTATTAAATGTTTAAGTGTGTCTATAATTGGTAAACCAGCACCTACATTAGTTTCGAATAGGAAAGGAGCATTGTATTTTCTAGATAAGTCTTTTAAATTTTTATAGTTGTCATATTCAGAAGAACATGCAATTTTATTACAAGTAACAATAGATATGCTATTTCCTAAGTATGATGCGTAATTATCTGCCACATCTG
This sequence comes from uncultured Sediminicola sp., assembly GCA_938039345.1. The sequence continues at coordinate 1,948 of CALHVB010000116.1, read as the reverse complement.
CACTAGCGGTGTTATCTACAAAAATACTGTTACGGTAATTTAATTTTTGTACTGTTTCAAAGAATTTGTCTTTATTGGCTTTTTGTCCGCTTGCTAATTCTGTTTCCCAATTTTTAAGAGATATTCCAGATTCATCAAAAAACATAGTTCTAGAATTACTTATTCCAATAACTCTAATATTTAGTTTTAGATTTTCTTTTAAGAATTTTTTCTGTTGTTTTATCTGATTTAAAAATTTAGCACCAACATTACCAACCCCCATTACAAATAGGTTTAGTTGTTTTATGTTTTCTTCAAAAAATTCTTCATGCAATGCATTTAGTGCTTTTTTAACGTCGTTTTTAGCGATAACGGCAGAAATATTACGTTCAGATGCTCCTTGCGCTATAACTCTAATATTTACATTGTTTTTACCTAAAGTACTAAACATTTTTCCGCTTAAACCTTGGTGACTTTTCATGTTGTCGCCTACCAAAGCTATAATAGCTAAATCTTTTTCAATAGCTATTGGGTTTATTTTGCCTAAAGATATTTCGTATTCAAAAGCTTCGTTAATAATGGTAGCTGCATTTTTTGCATCATTATCAGCAACACCTATACATATAGAGTGTTCAGAAGATGCTTGTGTAATAAGAACTACACTAATTTCTGAATTAGATAATACTTCGAAAAAACGTTTAGAAATACCAGGGATACCAACCATTCCAGGACCTTCTAAAGATAATAAAGCAATATTTTCTACATGACTAATACCTCTTACTGTTTTTCCTTTATCGTTTTTGTTTTTGGTAATTAAAGTACCATCATCTTCTGGTTTAAAAGTGTTTTTAATAACAATTGAAATTCCTTTAGATAATACAGGTTGTATCGTAGGAGGGTATAGTACTTTAGCTCCAAAATGAGATAATTCCATAGCTTCTTCATATGATATATGAGGAATAGCAACGGCTTGTTTTACCAATTTAGGGTTTGCAGTATACATACCACTTACATCTGTCCATATTTCTAATGCTTCTGCATCTGTAGCAGCGGCAATAATAGCAGCCGTATAATCTGAACCACCACGACCTAATGTAGTAGGGTTGTTATTTACAGAAGAAGAAATAAAACCAGCTACTACTGTTATTTTACTAGTATTGTTTAAGAAAAAATCTTTACAATTAGCATTTGTGATTTTAAAATCTACAGCAGCTTTTCCGTAATTGTCATTTGTTTTTATAAGTTCTCTACTATCTTTATAAACAGCATCCATTTGCTCAGAAATAAAATACTCGCTTATAATATAAGAAGATAGCAACTCACCAAAACTTACTATCTTATCTGATAGTTGTGGTGTTATTTCGCCAATTAAAAATGCACCTTCTAATAAATCTTCTAAAGTGTTTAATTCGCTTTTTACTTTGCTAAGAACTTTACTTTGAGAACCTATAGGTATAAAATCTTTTATAGTCTCTATATGTCTGTTTTCAATTTCTTGAAGCTGTTCTTTATAGGTCTTATCTTGTTTTGATGCTAATGTTGCTGCTTGTAACAATAAATCGGTAATACCTCCAAGTGCAGATACTACTACAACTACTTTATTACTGTTGTTGGCAACAATATTTTTTACTAAGGCTATATTTTTTGCGTTGGCTACAGAAGTACCTCCGAATTTTAGAACTTTCATTACGTATGTTGGTTAAAATGTAATTTATTATTTAATAAATATAATGCAGGAAATAGACGAATATATAGCTTATTACCCCAATGGGGTAATAGTAGCCGTAGTTGTAGCACAGCCATTGAAGAAAGAAGTAATATTAGTATATATGTCCGTATTGTAAATATGCATTTCTCTAATAAAGTTCCAAATTTAGTATTTTTGGCTTCTTAATCAAATGTTTCCTGTTATTTTTACCAAAAAAACAGCAATTACCAAATATTTTTATTGAATGAAGATTTTTACTGC
>CALHVB010000115.1 GCA_938039345.1 uncultured Sediminicola sp. | reverse complement strand
GTATGTAAAAGCGTTTTTTGATAATTTTATGCCATATGATACAATTATTGGGCGTGATATTTTAGAGGATAAAACAACAGATTTTTTTACTGCATTAAAAAAGAACGATAGTATTATTTTAGAAGGACATCGTTATTTGTTGTTTAATGAAAAGCATGTAGATTCTTTAAAATATTACATTTCCAAGTTTCAATTTAAAGAAGAACAGCAGTATATTCAGAATTCTTTAATTCAGAAAATGGGAAAGATAAAGGATCCAAGAGTAGTTCCTTTTCTTAGTGATTTTTATACCAAGTCGTATGATAATTCTACCGCACAAACAAAGATTTTACAAACTATATCTAAAAAATCTAATGTAACCTCTACTTCACTTTTGTTAGATTTAATGTCCAAAGATTTGCCATTAACAGATAGTGCGTTCGAGATTAAAAGAATATTTGAACCTTATTTAGATAGTTTGCCTCTTGCAAAAAAGTTGTATCCTAAGATATTGGATTACAGCAGTATAGAAGAGTATAAGGGGCCTGTATTTTCTATTTTGGCAAAACTTAAACAAGAAGGCTATGTTAAGTCTAAAATATATAAGAAATATAGAAAGCAAATTTTAAACGATGCTAAGATTCAATTAAAAAGGCATTTAGGAGTTTCTAAACCAAGTAGTCAGCAGATTTATATTAGTACTAAACAAAAACAGAATAATAAAATATTAGAGGATTATACTATTTTATTACATCCTTTTATAAAAGAACCCGAAGTTGCATTGTTTTTTAAACGTTTAATGTATTCTAAAAACCCTAGAGTTAAAACTGCCTATGCAGCAGTAATGGTAAAAGAAAATAATGTATTGCCTAATGGTATGTTAGATTCTTTGGCAAGCGATTTAGATAGTAGATTATTATTATTTAAAAAATTAAAGAAAATAGATAGGTTAGATGTGTTTCCTAAAAAATATATTAGTGAAAAAGCATTGGCAGAAGCGTTGCTGTTTAAGAATAAAAGTTTGCGAGTAGATAAAGAATCGTGTGAGTTTTTATTAGAAAAACCTATTCAGTATAAAAATGAAGATTATACGGGTTATTACTTTAAATTTAAGAAAGAAGATGAGTATGATAAGAATTACTATATGTATTTGGTAATTTATAAAAAGGGAGAAGAATTACAAGCAGAACCTTTTTATGATGGTAAAAGTTTTCGTATAAACGATACTGATACCGACGAAGAAATAATAGACTTAATAACAGAACAATTTTTATTAAAAGACAGAAAACGAGCAATGATTAATAGAAAGAATCAGTATAACAGTTTTCATTCTTTTGGGTATTAAGTATCTTTAAACTCACTAGCTAAAAAATATGAGTGTTACAACCAATCCAAACCATAATAATATTACCATTGAATTTATAGAGCTCTTACGTACAGAGGGGAATAAGATATGGAATGTTTGTTTAAGTTTAAATTCAGATTTAAAATATAAACAAGGAGTAAAAGGTATAACGGATAAGGGTTTTAAAAATATTTCTTATAAATCTGAGCATTTGTTGCTTAAGGATATCGTACAGATGTATAATACCTACACCTCTCATTATAATAAAACTTCAGAAATACCGAGTAAATTAAAATTTATATTAATTTTTCTGTACGAAAAATTACAAGGAAAAGATTTAGCAAAAACAATAGATATACAGCAGCTAATAAAACTTCCTTTATCCAAGCGTTTTAATGAGAATGTGGTTTTGCTTCAGGAAACATCATTTTTTCAGCCTTTAGAAGAGTTAAAAAAAGAATATGTGTCTACGTTGGTATTATCTAAAATTGGAAGTTCAGAATTTGATGCCGTTGCTTCTTTCTTAAATAGAATTGCTTTAATAATGGCACAAGTAGACGGTACTATTTCGGAGAAAGAAAAGGAGGCTTTAAAAACGATATCAAGCAAAATAAATAATCCTAAAATACAAATAGAGAAGTCTAATTACAGAGATATTCCAGAAGGAGATACTTTAGAGAAAGTAATGGCAGAGTTAAATGGTTTAATAGGATTAGATGCTATTAAAAAAAATGTAGAGGATTTAACTAACTTTTTAAAAGTACAGCAACTTAGAGAAGAAAAAGGTCTTAAAACCAATCAAAACTCTTTACATGCTGTTTTTATGGGCCCTCCCGGAACAGGAAAAACAACAGTTGCCCGTATGTTGGGTCGTATTTTTAAGCATTTAGGCTATTTAAAAAGAGGGCATTTAGTAGAAACAGATAGGGCTGGTATGGTAGCAGGCTATGTGGGGCAAACTGCTATAAAGGCAGATGAGATTATTACCGCAGCTACAGATGGGGTGCTTTTTATAGATGAAGCTTATGCACTTTCTTCTGGAGGAATGAACGATTTTGGTACAGAAGCTATAGAAATTCTACTAAAAAGAATGGAAGATTTACGAGAAAAATTAGTTGTAATTGTGGCAGGTTATCCAGATGAAATGGAAGTTTTTATTCAATCTAACCCAGGATTGCAATCGCGTTTTAATAGGTATTTTACTTTTGATCATTATGATGATAAAACCTTATTAGAAATATTTAAGTTAAATGCCAAAAAAGCAGATTTTAAACTAACGGAAGACGCAGAAGACAAACTCTCAGAGATTATTTACGGCTTGTATGAAAAACGACATAAGGGATTTGGAAATGCAAGAACCATGCGTAACCTTTTTGAAAAAATTATAGAGAAACAAGCCAATAGAATAGTAAACATTTCAGAAATTACAGAAGAAGTTTTAGTAACATTAACAGAAGAAGATATTCCGCCAATTAATAAAACTATAAAAGAAATTATAGTTTTTAATGAGGAATAGAAAATAGAAATCTTTAAATATGACGATTCAAGACTTAATAAATTGGTTTAATACATATCAGTATTATGTGTTAGGATATTTTGTAGCTATTTTAATACTAGCATTATTTACTACTGTAACTGTAAATAGAAACAATATTAGTACTATAAAGTACGTAATGTCTGCTTTAGTTTATGGTGTAGCTGTGCCAGGTATATTGGCTATTTTTTTGGTGCTCTACAATATATTGTTTTTAAATACAAGCATTTTAAATATAAGTATTGTCTCTTATTTTTTACCAATTATAGCAATGGTAATCACATTGCTTATTTTAAATAGAAAAGTTAAAATGAGTCAGTTACCAGGTTTTAGTAAACTTTCTAGTTTGTTTATAATGATTAGTATTGCTTTTGCAATTATTTTTGTTTTGCAACGAACTTATTTTGGAGTACTTATCTTAGGAGGCTTTACACAAGTTTTACTAGTATTTGTTGTCTTAATGGTTATTTTACGCATCGCATGGGCTAAATTTACTAGATAAAAGAATTATAAATGTGTAACAAAATAGATTGTTTGGCTACGAATATTATAAAGATTAAGTACACATAAATATTAGATGAAGTATAATCGTTAAAAAATATTTAAATTTATAGCTTGTTAGTAGCTATGGTTAAATAATACAATTTAAAAAACGCTTAGATGGCAAAAGAAAAATTTAATTGGAAATCACTTTTTGTAAACGAAGAAGAGAACTCTAATGAAAAACAAGTAAAACCCAGTTCAAGTACAACAAGTTTTCCTAAGGAAACTAAAACTACTAGTTCTAAATTTCCAGAACAGGCAAAACAAAAAGGCAGTACTCCTTTAAATAGTGCTACTAAAGTTAATAATTCTATATTAGGGACTATTGTAGATATGTATGAATCTGGTTTTGAGTCTTTAAACATGCCAGGCTATGATTTTTATGAATTTTTTAAAGCTATAAAGGCTGTTGGTTCTAACGATGCTGCTGTTTATAAAATGGCAATGACTATGGCGCAAAGTGTAGATTCAAAAGTAGATAAAGCGTCACTTATAGAGGGAGCAGGTTTTTATATTAGCGAAATAGAAAAAGTACATAAACAGTATGCTACTAAAGGTAATGCTAAGAGAGAGCAAATACAGGGGAACCAATTAAAACAAAAAGAAAGCTTAACAAAAGAAATAAGCGCATTAGAAAAACAAATAATGCAATTACAGACTAAAGTAAGCGAAAAGAAAATACAATTAGAGTCTGCCGATAGTAGTTTACTAAGCGAAGTTGCAGATATAGAACAAAAAATTGTTGCCAATGATATGGCAAAATCAAAAATACTAGAAACCATTACTGCTGTCGTAGATGGCATAAAAAATAATCTTTAAGCCCTACCAAAATGAATATTGAAGAATCTAAAAGTCATGTATTAGATTTACCTATCCTTAAGCATTTCGATGATGAGAAAGGTGAAATTTCATTAAATCCTAACAATTGGAGAAATGGAGAAAAAGGACTTAATGCGGCTTTAAAAATAGCATTATTTGCTGCTTTAGGTTATGGTGCTTGGGTGTATATTTTACCACCATTATTTACAGCACTAGGGCAGGCTATTGCGCTAGCAGGGGTTGCTGTTTTTGTTATCTTTTTTATATTAATGCTACCGGTAATATTTAAAGGATTAGCCTGCTTCACGAGAGGGCAATACCACCCACTGCTCATTCTCAAGCAACTCCGGCTCGCTTGACTCGAGTTTGATGCC
>CALHVB010000114.1 GCA_938039345.1 uncultured Sediminicola sp. | reverse complement strand
CAGGCTATTACAGAAGCTCTAACGGTAGATATATAGGAACTTAAATCTATATCGTTAAAAATTTCTTTACTAACACTATAGCTTCCTAAAAAATTAATAGATAAAGGGGCTACTATATAATATCCAAATAAAACGCCTAAGAAAAATAAAAATGAAGCTATAAAAATAAAGCCTTTAGAGCTTCTACGCTCTTTTTCATACAATCCAGGGCTTATAAATTTCCACATTTCGTAAAGAATGTACGGGAAACCTACAATAAAACCTACCCATATAGAAGTCCATATATGTGCAGAAAACTGACCCGCCATAACTCTACTTTGTACTCTAAAAATTGGTTCTGTACTACAAAAAGCTTCACTAAAACCTAATAGTTTAGATAATTTACAAAAAACGCCATAAGTAGGGAAATCTGGTTTTTTAGGCCCAAAAAGAACAGTGTCGAAAACAAAGTCTTTCATAAAAAAAGCAACAAAACCTACAATTACAACAGCTAAGGTAGAACGGATTAAATGCCATCTCAATTCTTCTAAATGGTCTAGAAAAGACATTTCGTTGGGATTTGTATTTTGACTCATTATAATATTCCTTCGCTTATTAAATTATGTAAATGAACAATACCTGCATAAGTATTGTTCTTTGTTGCTAGTATCTGAGAAATACCTTTCTCTTGCATTATTTCTAATGCTTTTATAGCTAAAATATCAATATCTATGGTTTTAGGATTTTTAGACATTATATCTTTTGCTTTAAGAGAACTAATATTATCGTATTTGTTTAACATTCTACGAATGTCTCCATCTGTAATTACACCTATAATTTTATTATCATCTATAACAGCTGTTACACCTAACATATTTTTAGAAATTTCTATAATAACATCTTTTATAGTAGTATCTAAAAAAACCTTTGGTTGTTTGTTTTTTGCTGCAATATCGCCTACACGTAAATAAAGACGTTTGCCTAAAGAACCTCCCGGGTGGTATTTAGCAAAATCATCACTACTAAAACCTCTTAATTTTAATAATGATATGGCTAAGGCATCTCCCATTACTAATTGTGCAGTAGTACTTGTTGTAGGGGCTAAATTATTAGTGCAAGCTTCTTTTTCTATATGTGTATTTAAAATAAAATCAGATTGTTTGGCAAGAAAAGAATTGGTGTTGCCTGTCATTCCTACTAGTTTATTAAGCCCTCTTTTTATTAAAGGAATCAGCATTTTTATTTCTGGAGTATTTCCACTGTTAGAAATGCAAATAACAATATCGTTTTCTTGTATAGTACCTAAATCGCCATGAATTGCATCGGCTGCATGCATAAAAACGGCAGGAGTGCCTGTAGAATTTAAAGTGCTTACAATTTTGGAAGCTATAATGGCACTTTTACCTATTCCAGAGATAACAACTCTTCCTTTAGAAGTTAGAATGTAATTTACGATACTAGCAAATTCATCGTCTAATAAGGTAGAAAGGTTATGAATAGCCTCTGCTTCTGTGTTTATAACCTTATTTGCTATGTCTAATATAGCTTTAGTATTGTTCAATGTAATAATAGAATTAGGTGGCTGTATTATTAAAAGAATACATTATATTTAATGATAACAAAATTACGCAAACTTATTTTTATATTTTTGTTTTATTAAAAAATGAATTAAAATAAGTATTTTATCGTTTAAACTGGTTAATAATGTGAGTTTTACGTGTATATTAAAATACTTATATTTAATTTGTGCAGATGTAAAAAAATAGTAGATATAGATGAGTATAAATGATAATGATTTACATGCTTCGTTAAAGAAATACTTTGGTTTTTCTCAGTTCAAAGGATTACAAGAAGGGGTAGTCAAAAATTTATTGGAAGGCAAAAATACATTTGTTATTATGCCTACAGGTGGTGGAAAATCACTATGCTATCAATTACCCGCATTAATGCAAGAAGGTACTGCTATTGTGGTTTCCCCATTAATTGCTTTAATGAAAAATCAGGTAGATGCTATTCGTGGCGTTTCTTCGGAAGTGGGCGTAGCTCATGTTTTAAATTCTTCGTTGAATAAAACAGAGATTAAACAAGTAAAAGAAGATGTTATCAATGGTATAACAAAACTTTTATATGTAGCTCCAGAATCACTAACAAAAGATGAATACGTAGATTTTTTACAATCTGTAAAAGTATCTTTTGTGGCGGTAGATGAAGCTCACTGTATCTCGGAATGGGGACACGATTTTAGACCAGAATATAGAAATTTAAAAAATATTATAGGAAGATTAGGAGAAGGAATACCAATTATAGGTCTTACAGCTACAGCAACTCCTAAAGTACAAGAAGATATAATTAAGAATTTAGGGATAGGAGAAGCTAAAGTTTTTAAGGCCTCGTTTAACAGGCCTAACTTGTATTACGAAGTACGCCCTAAGACTCAAAATATAGAAGCAGATTTAATTCGCTTTATCAAACAAAATACAGGTAAATCTGGAATTATTTACTGTTTAAGTAGAAAAAAGGTAGAAGAATTAGCGCAAGTATTACAAGTAAACGGTATTAGTGCAGTTCCTTACCATGCTGGTTTTGATGCTAAAACAAGATCTAAGTACCAAGACATGTTTTTAATGCAAGATGTAGATGTGGTTGTTGCAACTATTGCCTTTGGTATGGGAATAGATAAACCAGATGTGCGTTTTGTAATACACCACGATATACCTAAAAGTATTGAAAGTTATTACCAAGAAACAGGACGTGCAGGAAGAGATGGAGGAGAAGGACATTGTCTTGCTTTTTATTCTTATAAAGATGTAGAAAAATTAGAAAAGTTTATGTCTGGAAAACCCGTTGCAGAACAAGAAATTGGGAATGCATTATTACAAGAAATTGTAGGGTACGCAGAGACATCTATGTCTAGAAGAAAATTTATTTTACATTATTTTGGTGAAAATTTTGATGAGGTAAATGGTGAAGGTGCCGATATGGACGATAATACTAGAAACCCTAAAGAAAAAGAGGAAGCTAAAGATAGCCTGGTAAAATTAATTACGGTTGTTAAAGGAACTAGCGAAAAATTTAAGTCTAAGCAAATAGTATTGGTTTTGCAGGGTAAAGTAAATGCCATTATATCGTCTCATAAAACAAACGAAAAACCATTTTTTGGTATAGGAAAAGAGCATAGTCAAGGGTATTGGATGGCGTTGATTAGGCAATCTTTAGTTGCAGGTTTTTTAAAGAAAGAGATAGAACAATATGGTATTTTGCGTTTAACCAAAAAAGGACAGGAGTATTTAAAAACACCTACTTCTTTTATGATGACGAAAGATCATGTGTATAGCCAAGAGGCAGACGATGCTATCGTTAGTGCAGCAAAAGCTAGCGCAGGTGTAGCAGATGAAAAGCTATTAAAATCATTAAAAGATTTATGTAAAGCAGAGGGGAAAAGATTAGGAGTACCTCCTTTTGTAGTTTTTCAAGAACCTTCTTTGCAAGATATGGCTCTTAAATACCCTATAACACTACAAGAGTTAGTAAATATTCATGGAGTAGGAGAAGGAAAGGCTAAAAAATATGGGAAGCCTTTTATAAAACTAATAGGAGAATATGTAGAGGAGAACGATGTATTACGTCCAGATGATTTAGTAGTTAAAAGTACTGGAGCAAATTCTGCTTTAAAACTATACATTATTCAGAATATAGATCGTAAACTTCCATTAGATGATATAGCTTCAGCTAAAGGGCTTACTATAGAAGAACTGATAAAAGAGATGGAAAATATTGTATTTAGCGGTACAAAATTGAATTTAAGTTATTGGGTAGATGAAGTTTTAGATGAAGACCAACAAGAAGAAATACATGAGTATTTTTTAGAAGCTGAGAGTGATGATATTGAGGATGCTTTAGAAGAGTTTGATGGCGATTACGAAGATGAAGAATTACGATTATATCGTATTAAGTTTATAAGCGAAGTTGCTAATTAAAGGCTTTCCTAATTATATAAAAAAATGCCCTGAAGTTAATTCAGGGCATTTTTTATAATATATGCTTGTGATGTTTAATCTATATTTTGTAGAATTTCTTCAAATCCGCCACCAGACCCAATTGCGGCAATAATTACTCCAAAGTAAAGTATAAGAGGAATTATTGATAATATAGATAATACTAGGCCAATAATAGACAGTACTTTTCCTGTACGAACATTTTCAATTCCGTAATAAGCATCAGGATTTTGTTGGTATGTTCTTTCTGTTTTATTAGCACTTACAAGTCCAATAATACTCATTAATAAACCTACGGGGCTACAACAGCACGACAGTGCAGATACTATTGCAATTATTCCCATAATTAGAGAGGTGGTAGTGCCAGGTAATTTTTCTTTGTTCATAGTAATTTAAAATTATTTAATGAAAAACCACCATTAAGGTGGTTTTTGCTTATAAAATATTTTTTTAAGCTTTTATTCCATTGGAATGCCTAGTTGTTCGTATATTTCTTTTTGTTGTTCAATATATCCATCCCAACCTCCTGCAACAGATATTTGGTATATAGATACAGCAATACTTATTACAGCTAAAACTAACCCAATAATTGCTACAATTTTAGTTGTTTTTAATTGGCTATAATTAGAATATCCTTCTGGGTTTTCCAAATATAGCTTTTCATCTTTTTTAGTTAAAAATAAAGCTATTCCAGAGCATAAAAGTCCACCAATACCAGCAGAGCAACAGCAGCATAAAAAAGATACTATACTTAAAATTAGGGCAATAGTTACATTAGGTAGTTTTTGTTGTTCCATAATTGATTTTTTTAATTAAATAAATTTTAAAATATAATTGGTTAATATTATAATTACAGAGGAAATAGCTAAGCTTATTATGATATGATTTGAATACTTTATTTTATAAAAGTTATTAATCAATAAAAACGAAAATAAAAGGATAAGCGTATAAATTGCGGGATACATTTTAAAAGCTGCTACAAATTCTCCTTTTAATAAAAAAGCTACAGATCTTTGTATACCACAACCAGGACAATCAATGCCAAAGTATTTTTTGTTAAAACAAGGAAGCATATAATCTTCGATGTGTAAGAAATAGGTAGCTAATAGCATTTTTATATAAAGCTAATTTGTAAGCTGAAAAATACTACTATTTTTGCAAAATGAAAACGAAACGAATCATTTATTTTTTATTGATAATTCTAGGAGCCGTTATTATGGCAAGTGACACCTTGTTTAAGGTAAAAGAGTATGCATTAATTTTAGGTATAGTGTTATTAATGTTTGGTATTTATAATACATCAAAGGTATGGTCTAGTAATACACAAGAACATAAGTTAAAAGAAAACTCAAATCATAAAAAATGAGTTTTAATATAGGTGACCGCGTAGAGGCTATAGATGATGTAATGGTAGGTACTGTAGTCTATATAACAACAAATGAAATTACAGTAGAAAGTGATGAAGGTTTTCAGCTAAAATATAGTGCTTCTGAATTGGTGAAAATATCAGGAGAAATAAGGGTTTCTAATTATGAAATAGCAAAAATAAAATCAGAAAAAGAACTTCCAAAAAAACGTAAATCTACAGTTGTAAAATCTAAAGAACGTAACGCTCCAAAAATGGAAGTAGATTTACACCTTCATAAATTAACAAAATCTACAAGAGGCCTCAGTAATTATGAAATGCTTAACCTACAATTAGATACAGCTAAAAGGCAATTGAATTTTGCAATGAATAAAAGAATACAAAAAGTAGTGTTTATTCATGGGGTAGGAGATGGTGTGCTTAAAGAAGAGTTAAAATATCTTTTTAAACGATATGATAATATAAAATATTACGATGCAGATTACCAAAAATATGGACTAGGAGCCACAGAGGTTTATATTTTTCAGAATCGTAGTTAAATATAATTAAGGTTTTGTTGTAACTACACCAAAATCATTAATACTTAAATCTGTTATACGAGACCCAGAAGAAGTTTCTAAAGTTATATTGTCTAATTGTATAGTATGTTCAAAAGATACCCCATCTTCAGCTAGTACTGTTGTTATAATTACCGATCCATTTTTTGCTGGTATTTCATCTACTACAGTAGGACTTACTAGCGGAATATCATCACAAAAATAATTTTTAGAAACTTTATCAGAAAATATGCGGTAAGCTATTTCAGAAGGGCCACCTTCAGCAATATTACTTGTAATAGGAGTATTCTCAGCAGTTACTTCATTTTTAAGTAGGTTTGCAGGTAGTGTTAGTATTAAAGCCTCATCGTCGTTAATCTTAAACAGAATGTTTTCTATGTTTACAGCTACTGTAGCACAGGTTTCAATAGAACTGCTGTCAAAATCTAAGGTTTCTATTTGTAAATCGCCATCATCACAGGATATAAA
>CALHVB010000113.1 GCA_938039345.1 uncultured Sediminicola sp. | reverse complement strand
TATTTCGGTACTAGATACCTTTAAAAAAGAAATTAAAGGAAAAAATGTAGTATGTATTCTTAGTGGTAGTAATAATGATATTACCAGAACGGCAGAAATTAAAGAGAGAGCTCTTTTATTTGGTAAGCTAAAACATTACTTTATTGTGCGTTTTCCGCAGCGTCCGGGAGCATTAAAACAATTTGTAGCGGAAATATTAGGGCCAAATGATGATATTACACATTTTGAGTATTCTAAAAAATCGAGCAAAGAGAATGCCCCTGCTATTGTAGGTATAGAATTAAAGAGTTCAGAAGATTTAGAACCATTAATACAAAGAATGAAAGCAGAGAATTTTTTTGGAGACTATTTAAACGATAAACCAGATTTATTTCAATATTTAATATAAAAATAGCATAGAAGTAGAACAAAGTGTAGTACCAGAAAAGTTTTTTGATTGCAGAATTGGTACATATTGTATTTTATAAGAATAAAAAGAAATAAAAAATGGCTGTTAGAAAAATCTAAGCAGCCATTCTTCACTGAAAAAACTAAAATCACTTCACTTTAAATTGAAACACTTCTGAGCTAGAAGAGTTTTCAACAGCATCATAACTAATTACTTTCCAATAATATATTTCACCAGTAGTAACTGGTGTGTTTATAAATTCATCAGTAGAATTTCCAATTATAGTAGTAGGCGGAGAGTTAGTATCTAACAATATTTCATAAGAAGCTATATCATTATCGATATCGTTTCCTTTCCATTCTAATGTAATTGTGCCTGCATTGATGCTAGAACCCATTGACGGGTTAATAATACTGGCAGGAAATGGAACATGGTTTTCTACTGGTAAACCAGCATTGTAAAAGTTCCAAACAGAACTTTCGGCTGTTTCTTCAGTACCATTGTTTTTTGATGTTATTGACCATGAATAAGAATTTCCTCTTAAAATTGTTACTGCTAACTCATTTGTATTAGCATCATAACTTTTAGAAATATTTGTAGTTAAATTTAAAAGGTTTATAACATAAGAATCTGTATTTTTAGATGCACTCCATTTAAATAAAACAGAACTTTCGGTAGCCGATATTACTGTGCCTTCGTTACATATAGTATTATCTATTGGGAATACTAAACTAGAAGCTTCTGGTATAAGTACAGGCTCTTGGTCTTTACTGTTATTATTACTGCTACATGTTATAAATAAATAGCAGCCAAGTATATAAAGAATAGGTTTAAGTTTTTTCATGATTTCATGATTTTATAGTTTAAAGTTTCTCTGGCCGTTTTAATTTTTACAATATATAATCCGGTTGCTAGCTTAGACATATCCATTTCAATGTGATTTTCTTTGACAGCATATTTTTTTGATGAAATAAAAGCCCCTGTGTTACTATATATTTCTATCTCTACATTGGCATTACTTATTTGTTGTAGCTCAATAAAAAGTTTATTGTTTTTAACAGGATTAGGGTATAGAAGCGTTGTATTATTTAAAAGAATAATATCCGTATACATTCCTTGGCACTCTTTATCTGTTTTTACACTTAATTTGTTATGGGTTGTATTTAAATCGAGCGTAATTTCATTTTTAGAAGTAGTAATAATAGTGTCATTTAAGTTTATAATATAATTGTTACTACCGTTTAATGTAAGTACTAATTTTTTAGATAAAGGGTCAACATTTGAGTTTACCAATAAATCTTCGGGTTCAGAAATAGAAACATTAAAGCATTGTTTGTAATTGGGCTCTTCTTTTAGAGTAATACAAAGTGTATATGTATCTGCTCCAAGGTTTGTAAACTCTACATCAGAAGTAAAATCTTTTATAGTTTCATTAGTACCACTTACACTTAAGGTAGCTGTATATGCATAGTTTTCTACAGCAGTAATAGAAATAGTACCATTATTACTATTCTTGCACGTTTCACTTTGTGTTTTTAAACTAAAATTAGTAGCTGCTAATGAGAAAATTTCACAACCGTTTACGTCTACTGTTTTTCCTAGTGGTGTGTTAGGGCAAGTGTCATCTTCATTACGAACACCATCACTATCATCATCAGGAATATTATCATTAGGAAAAAGGCTGGTAGGGTTGTTTCCAAATATTCTAAACTCACCTGGTTGTAATATGATATTCTTTTGTGTATCGGTAACCACATATTTTAAATTTCCATTTAAAAACTCGTACCATACACCGGTTTCTTGAAAATTAGGATTTATTTCTTGTTCTGTTATTCCAAAATTACCAATGATGGTAACATATTTAATTGCTGTATCAGTAGCATTATTATCTGTAAGGTGTATTTGTTTTAAGCCATCAGTATCTTCTAGTTGTAACTGAAAATCAGATGTTTTAAAAATAGGTTCGTTTATTTTTAAATTAATAAGTTTACTCCAAATTGTATAAATAGCCTTTCGGTTGGTTTCATTTGCATACTCCCATTTAATAGGTTTATTACCTACACGGCCATTGAAATCTATAGAAATATCATATCCTAATTCTCCAAATTGCCATATCATTTTAGGCCCAGGAATACTAAAAAAGAAAGCACCTGCCAATTCCATTCTACTTAAAGCTGTATCTAATGATTTTATATCATAATCTTCTCTAGTATCACCAAATTCAATGTTTTTATACATTAAACGTTCTTCATCATGGCTTTCCATATAAGATATGGCAGATGGTTGTGTAAATCCTTTATTTATATAAGAGGCTCCAGAGAAATTAGATTTATTATTTTCATGAAATCCTAAAGTGGCTTCATTGTAAGGTCCCGTTTGTTTATTCCATAATAGTATGCCTTTGCCTTCTTCTATTCTATAATTTGCCCATTGTTCCTCTTCTTCTAGAGTTCCTAAGTGTTCAAAAATAACATAGAAATCACTATCTAAAGCCCATTGTGTATCTGCATACTCTTTTAATATATCAATTCTATCTGTTTGTATTTTATCGGTACAGCTATTGTCTGTGCTACTACAATTTTGGGTAAATCCTTTAGTTAAATCCCAACGCATACCATCTAGTTTAAATTCATTAATCCAATAGCTAAGCGTTTGTTTAACGTAATCTCTTGTTGCAATAGATTCATGATTAAAATCATTAAACACACTATAAGAATGTGTTGCCGTAGTATTAAAAAATGGGTTGTTGTCAGATGCTTGTCCGCCAGTACCACCATTATCGGTATTCCACATGCGATAGTATGGATGCTGACCTGTAGCATGGTTGTATACTACATCTAATATTACAGCAATTCCGCGAGCATGGCACTCATCTATAAATGATTTAAGATTATTTTTTGTTCCATAGTATTTATCTAAAGCCATATGGAAAGAAGGATTGTAGCCCCAACTTTCGTTGCCATCAAACTCATTTACAGGCATTAATTCAATTGCATTTATACCTAAATCTTGTAAATAATCTAATCTGTTTTTTGTAGCATTAAAACTATGCAATTCATCAAAGTCCCTAATTAACAATTCATATATTACTAAATCTGTTTTTTCTGGACGTTTAAAATCTGTTGTTTGCCATATATACTCTGGGTCTCCTGTTCTTAAAACTGTAATAGCTTCTGTTTGTTCAGCAGGATATGCCGGAATATTAGGAAATGTTGCTTCATCTATAAAAGTATCGTTTCCATATCCATCTAAAATTAGTGTAGCGTAGGGGTCTGCTATAGACAAAGCATATTCTACTACATATTGGTAAAGGTGATTTGTTTGTGGAGTTAATCCATCTAGTTCTATCCAAAACCTATCTTTATTGCTATCTTTTTTCATAAGATAAGCACTGTTTATTTGCCAATTATTAAAATCTCCTTTTACATGTACAAATTCCTTTTCCGGGGCATATAAAACCAGAGTAGCTTTTGTATTGTCTTCTGTATTTAAATTAATACCATCTACGAGGCCATTTGGTAAAGCTTCTTCTACAGTGGTAGGCTTTATAAAGACATTAAACTCATTTGTTATGGTTTCTCCTGTATTAGTTGCAGCTAATTTATACGTAGTATTTTGAGTGATATTATTTTGTGTGTAATTGTAGGTTGTTGCTGCAGTGTTGCTACTATTAATAATAACATCATTGGCAGATAAAACAAAATCTGCAGCCACAGATGTTGTTGCATTAATAGTAATAGAACCACCAGAATTAATAATTACGGGAAAGTCATTAGGACTTGTTATCGAAAGCTGAAATTTACCTACATCTACTATATTATCTTGTGTTTTTTTATCTCCGCTACCATCTTTTGCTTTTACAAGCATAGCTATACTAGTTATATTGGTATCGTTATAAAGTGTAGTAGGTATAAATGTAATGGAATGTGTACCATCTCCATTATTAATCATTTTTTGATTTTCACTGGAGTTTTCCCATGTACCATTGGTTGGCGAATCTATTGCATTTGTAGCAGTAGGGCTATTAAAATACCATGCCCAAAGATATAGGTCTGTAACTCCCCACGTATCTATATTAATATCAGAAACTGTAATCGTAATTTCTTCATTTTTATTAAAAGTCGCGGGATTAATAGCGAATGTGGCGTTTTGTTGTTGTGCAAAGCAAATATTGCCTACACAGCATATGAATAAAAAGAGTAATTTTTTCATAGTTTAGTGTTTAAAAAAGGCTGTGTTAATACACAGCCTTTTTTAGTTTTTAGTAAGCATATAGAATATCTTATAATAAAGATTCCATTTTTTACTATTTAATACTGTATTCTAAAGTAGTAGGGTTAAAAGTGATAAGATAATCTCCTGCTGATATAGCAATATTATTATCATTGGCGGTATCTAGAATACCATCTGGCTCTACATCACCATAGCCTATAGACCAATCATTATTTTTTCTAATTTTTATGGCACCATCTGTTAAAGAAACAGCTGCCTTCCAATTATCAAAAAGTGAATCGTATGTAAATGGCATGTCCGGGCCATCCCATCCGTTTGCAGTAGCATCACCAACTAGCCCCCAAGAACATTCTGTAATGGCGTATGTTAGCGTGTTTTCATTGAACGAAATTTTATAAGTACCAGCAGCAACAACAATGTTTCCACCATTTTGTTCTAAGGTATCATCTGGTTCATTGTCTCCATAATTAGTATCCCAAGCATTGTCTGCTCTAATTTTTATTTCGCCATCTGTAAGTGTTACATAAGCTACAAAAGAACCTTCTGGTAAAGATTTATCTGTAGTTTTGTAAAAAGGCATATCTGGTCCGTCCCATGCGTTTACAGTAGCACTACCCACTAATCCCCATCTAGAAGACAAGTCTAATACATCTGCATATGGCGTAACCATTACAGTACTTGTTTCGGAAAACTTACTCGTATCAGGAGATAGCACTGTTTCTACTTTTACTAAAAGCTCTGTAGTATTATCTGGAGTGGCACCAAGACTTATTAAAATTGCATTTAAATCTTTTGTAGTAAAGTTTACAGATTGTGCAGTACCAGCACTTTGTATTTCTGGAGCACTAAAATCTCCTCCTGCTAGATCAAATAAAACTTGATAGGTAGCCCCTGCATCGTAGCCAAAATCTGGTTTGTTAAAAGAGATTGTTAATGCATCTGCTTCAGCATTGTTTCTATCTAATACAAGATTGTTAGCGGAAAAATTAGCAACTCCCGTAGCAGCATCAGGAGAAAATATAGTTAATGGCGTATCGTCCTCGCAAGAACTAAACAGTACTAGTATAGTACCTAAAATCATTATATAATTTTGTATAATTTTCATCTTTTAATTTTTTTAGATTAATAGCCTTGAGTAGGGGTTAGGTTAGGATTTGCATTTAATTCTGCGCTAGGCATAGGATATATATCTCTAAATTTACCAGACGGAGCCCCAGCTTCTGTTCCTCCTTTAAAAGGCCATATACTGTTTTCTGAAAATTGATTAAAGCGAACTAAATCTGTTCTTCTGTGGTTTTCCCAGTATAACTCTCTAGACCTCTCATCTAAAATAAAATCTAAACTTAAATCTGCGGCAGTAATGTTACCACTTGCGTCACCGTATGCTCTTTCTCTTAATAAATTAATGTAGTTTACAGCAGTTGCCTCATCGCCACCAGCTCCTCTAAGAAATAATTCTGCATACATTAAATAGGCATCAGCTAAACGGAAAACTGGAAAATTTACATCTACGTTATTTCCTGATGGATCAGAACCTGCAACACCGTTAATATCTACATTACGATATTTTGTAACTGCGTAACCTTGTGTAAAATCAAAAGGGTTACTTATTTCTAGGCTTTGGCCATCTGTATGAAACATGGCTCTAGTATCTGTGTTTCCAGAAATATCATCGAATTTTTCTACAAATTTTTCGGTACTTCTAAGGCCTCCCCAGCCTCCATTAACACCAAATATAGAAGCATCCATAGTACCACCAATTGCAGCATGTACTAAGTAAGTTGTACCCCCAAATGCAGCATTTGTAAGTCCGTCGAATAAGAAAGGATATATTATTTCATCTTCAGCACCATTTCTATCGTTGTCAGCTAAAAACAAATGATTGTATTTAGAAGCTAAAGCATAAGCCCCACTGTTTATAATTCTATTGATAAAATCTAGCGCTTCTACATCTTTAGAGCTACCTGTATATACTTCTGCATTTTGGTATAGTTTTGCTAAAAGCATCCAAACATATCCTTTATCTGCTCTTCCGTATTCATTGGCTCTTGGAGCAGGTAATCTTGTTTCTATATCTAATAATTCTGCTTCTAGGAAATTAAAAACATCTGCTCGCGAAGCACGTTCAGGAAAAAATGCACCTACAGGAGCTGTTTCATCTACTAAAGGAATACTTCCGTACATATCTATACCATGCCAATAACTAAAGGCACGTAAAAACCTTGCTTCATCTCTAAAATTAGCGATTTCTGCTTTCAATGCATCATCAACATTTCCTCTGCTATCTAAAACATTTTCTTCTGTTTCTCTTAAGAATTGATTTGCAAGTCCTATTTGAAAATAGATTCTAGCATACATCGCCGTAACAAAAATATCCGAAGAATCCCATAGATGGTTATTTATGTTATGTATAGTTTGATCATTCCAAGCTATAATAGATTCTTCTGTAGATAGTTCTTGGATAGTAAATAACATTCTTAGGTAATTAGAAAAGTTACCATCAATCCCTGAAATATCATCATTATTACCACTTGTATCTTGACCTCTTAGAGAGAATCCTCCATATATTTTGGCCAAAAATTGCTTGTATGCAGCAGGGTCACTAAAAGTGTTTTCCGATGTTTGAGCGGTAATAGGTTGTAGGTCTAGTTCTTTTTCACATGAAGTGAAAAAGAAAGCAAAAATCATACAGATAATGCCAATATTTAATTTATATATATTATTGTTTTTTTTCATCTTATTTTTTTTAGAAATTCATGTTTACTCCTAATAACACTGTACGTGGTCTTGGAAAGAAATTATTATCTATTCCATTTGTTATTTCTGGATCTATACCATCGTAATTAGTTATAGTGAAAACATTTTGTATTGTAATCTGTGTCTTTAATCCTATTTTATCACTTTTAAGAAAGTCTTTAAAGTTATAACCTAAAGTAATGTTGTCCATTTTTAAGAAAGAAGCATCCTGTATATAATAATCGGATAATAACTGATTATTGGCGAATCCCGTATCTAAAATTGATGCGTGTACATTTCTATTAGAGTTTAATGAGTTTAAACCAAATTCGTTTCCATTAAAAGAAGCTACATTATTATAAGCATAATTACCAATACTAGCTCTCATGGTAAAATTTAAATCCCAATTTTTATAGGTAGTATAAGAAGAAAGTCCTAATAAATAATCTGCTGTGGGTTTTTCTTTTACATATAAATCTCCTGTATCTGATGTTCCACCAGAAATACCATCACCGTCTCTATCTACATAAACACCTTCCAATGGGTTTCCATCTGCATCGTATACTTGCTCATACACTAAGAAAGATCTTTGTGGAGCACCTACTTGGTGTATTTGTATGGTATTACCAACACCACCACTAATACCACCTACATTAACTCCTATAAAACTGGGGTCGTCTATTACATTTAGTTTCGTAATTTTATCTGTTAAGTAAGAGATATTAAACCCTAGATTCCAATTAAAATCTTGTTGCTGAATTATATCTGCTGCAATTGAAAATTCGAAACCGCTATTTTCTAAGTTACCAATATTAGTAAATATTTGGTTTGTTAAATTAGACCCAGAAGGGACAGTTATTTGATTTAAAATATCATTACTTTTTCTTGTGTAATACTCAATACTACCAGATATTCTGTTGTTTAAGAATCCGTAATCTAAACCAATATTATAGGTTTGTGATTCTTCCCATTTAAGGTTCTCATCATAACCACTTGGACGTGTAGTATTAAAAAAGTTATCTCCTAATTGGTATTGCTGATTATCTGTACTAGCTAAATAAACAGGTAAATACCCAAAATCAAAAGGGATTTCTTGTTGCCCTGTTTCTCCATAACCTAAACGTAGTTTTAAGTTAGAAATAGTTCCAGAATCTTTTAAGAAGTTTTCTTCTGCTATATTCCAAGCAATTGCAGCAGAGAAAAAATTTCCCCATCTATTATTTTGTGCAAATCTAGAAGAACCATCTGTTCTGTAACTTAGAGATAATAAATATTTACTATCGTAAGAATAGCGCAAACGAGTAACATAAGATTCTAAAGCATTATGCGTTTTAAAATTGGTAGGATTTGGCGTACCATCTAATAAAGGGTTATCAGTATAGTTTTCTCTAAAGAATTTCTGGAATGTGTGGCCAGCTGTTAATTCTATGTTACTATTAATAGATGCTATCTCTGTTTTGTAATTTACAAAAACGTCTGCCATTGTACTTCTACGTAAACTTCCATAGTTACCTGTAATACTAGTAGCATTTTGTGCAGATGCTGAGTTTGGATCTGTATTAGTTTCTCCAAACCTTTCGTTATAATCGAAACCTAACGTAGCATTAAAATTTAATCCTTTTAAGAAAGGAGCATTATAATCTATTTTTATATTTCCTAAAGCTCTCTCCGTTTTTGCTTGGTTTGTTAGTTGATTTAGCAAACCTAAGGGGTTTCTTGGAGCTAAATTATTTACGCTACCATCTGCATTTAACCATTCCCAATATCCTCCGTAATTATCATTACCACTAAAAACAGCTTGTGTTGGATCAAAAGTTGCAGAAGCTGCAATTACTCCAGCATTTATAAAGTCATCTGTAGTTTTTGCCCCTCTAAGGTTTAAATTAATTTTTAGCGTGTTGTTAAATAAATTCTGTCTAAAATTTAAAGAAGCTGAGGTACGCTCAAATTCAGATGTTTTTACAAGCCCTTGTTGTGTTGTATAACCAATAGAAGCACGAATAGAAGAGTTATTAAAACCTTTTGATATGGTAAAGTTTGTATCTGTACCTATGGCATCTTGGAAAATTAAATCTTGCCAATTTGTATCACTATTTCCTAATAAAGATGTGGCTAGTGTTTCATTTTGCGAACCTACTAAAGCATCTCTGTATTGAGTTGCGTTTAATACATCTGTTTTTCTTGTAACTGTACCTATAGACCCAGTAGTGCTAAATTCCATTTTTAAAGGAGCATTTAATCTTCCGCTTTTTGTAGTTATTAAAATAACCCCTGCAGACGCCCTAGATCCATAAATAGCTGTGGACGATGCATCTTTTAACACCACAAAGCTCTCTATATCATTTGGGTTTACTGAGTTTAGAGCAGAAACCGTACTACCACCAGTAGTTCCTTGATCAATGGGGACACCATCGATAACAATTAAAGGGCTGTTATTTGCAGATAAAGAAGAATTACCTCTAATAGTAATAGTACCTCCTTGTCCCGGTTGTCCTCCAGGAGGAATAACGCTAACACCAGCAGTTTTACCTGTAATTAATTGTTCAGGAGAGGTTATGGCTCCAGCATTAAATTTTTTAGCATCTACTTTTTCAATAGCACCTGTAGCATCTTTTACGGTTGTGGTACCGTAACCAATGATTACAACTTCATCTAATTTATTAAGAGATTCTACTAAGTTTACATCTAAAGTAGCAGTAGAAACTACAATTTCCTGATTTTGAAATCCTATGTATGAAAAGATAAGGATATCACCTTTATTAGCTGTAATTTCATATTTACCATCAAAATCACTTGTAGCTCCTTTTGTAGTTCCTTTCAGAATTACATTTACTCCAGGTAAGGGTAAATTATTAGATTGTTCATAAACAATTCCACTAACTTTAATTTGTGCACTTATTCCAATAGAGGTTAAGAGCATAATTAGTAGTAGTTTTTTTTTCATTTTTTTCATAAATCGAATAGTTTAATAGTTGGTCTTTAGTTTCTTATTATTTTACTTCTCGATGTTAAATTTATGTAAAATCAACTACAAAAAACGCCCAAAACCACCGTAAAACCTAAGAAAACCGTTTTCGTAACGCAAGAAAACCGTTTTCGTGTTAATAACTTTTTTTATTAATTTATTAAAATGAAGCTTAAAAAATGAAAATAATAGATTATTTGATATATTTAATTGTTAATAATATAATGCTAAAATTTGTTTTTTATGTATGTTTATACTCCTTACTAAAATAATTTAGTAGATTGTAGGTAATTAACCCTTATTATTTTGAAGAAAAAGATAACCATAAAGGAAATTGCTAGAGAGCTAAACGTATCAGTTTCAACTGTCTCTAAAGCATTAAGAAATAGAAAAGAAATTGGTCCAGAGACTACTCAAAAAATTCAGGCTTTTGCTAAAATGCTAAACTATAAGCCTAATAGTATAGCTGTAAGTTTAAAAAATAAAAAAACAAGAAATATAGGCGTTATTATACCAGAGATTGTACATCATTTCTTTACAACAGTTATTTATGGTATAGAAACAGTAGCGAATGAATTAGGCTATAATGTTATCGTATGTTTATCTAACGAGTCTTTTGATAAAGAAGTAATTAATATGGAAACATTGGCTAATAGTAGTATTGATGGTTTTATTATTTCTTTAGCGAAAGAAACACAAATGAAAAAAGACTTTCATCACCTTAAAGAAGCTATAGATCAAGGAATGCCCTTGGTAATGTTTGATAGAATAGTAGAAGAAATAGAGTGTGATAAAGTAATAGTAGATGATTCTTACGGAGCTTATAATGCTACAAATCATTTAATAATGTCTGGTTGTAAAAGAATAGCATTACTAACAACAGTAGATTACGTTAGTGTAGGTAATTTAAGGACTGTAGGTTATAAAAATGCTATAAATGATGCGGGAATGCAAATAAATGATGAGTTAATTATTAAAATAGAAGATATAGAAAACTGTCAAGGAGAAATAGAAAAGCTTTTTAATGAACATGATTTTGATGGTGTTTTAGCAGTAAATGAAGTTTTTGCAGTAACTGCTATGAGAGAAGCTTTAGAAAGGAAAATTAAAATACCAGAAGATATTTCTTTTATTGGTTTTACAGACGGGATGTTGTCTAAGCATTCTTACCCTAGACTTACAACAGTACAACAACATGGATATAAGATGGGAGAAGAAGCAGCTAAGTTATTGATTAATAAGTTAGAAGAAGAGAAAGAAGAAGAGGTGTATACTACCGAAATAATAAAAACTTCTTTAATAGAAAGGGAGTCGACTAAGGCAATATAATTTTTTATACCAAAAAAATAACATATATTAGCGGCATCAAAACTTGTTATTTTACTTCTCAAAAATAATAATAACAACGGTTTTGATAAGTCTTACATAGCACTTATCATACAGTATTAATACAATACGAATATGATAAAGAAAAAGCCTGAATTAGGTTTTTGGGATATCTGGAACATGAGTTTCGGGTTTTTGGGTATCCAATTTGGCATGGCTCTCACAGGAGGGTTTATGTCCAGAATCTTTCAAACATTAGGAGCAGAAATAGATAGTATACCTATTCTTTTTATTGCAGCGCCATTAACAGGTCTAATTGTACAACCAATTATTGGTTATATGAGCGATAAGACTTGGAGTCCTAGATGGGGAAGACGTAAACCTTATTTTTTAGTAGGAGCAATTTTAAGTTCTATAACCTTATTTTTTGTTCCACATTCTCCCGCACTATGGGTTGCAGCAAGTTTTTTATGGATTTTAGATGCTTCTATTAATATATCTATGGAGCCATTTAGAGCTTTGGTTGCAGATAAACTACCAAAATCTCAGCGTTCTTATGGTTTTGTGTTACAAACATTAATTATTGGTATAGGAACATGGGTTTCTAGTAGTCTTCCATGGTTAGTGTCTAAATTAGGAGCTAGTGACTCAGCTGCATCGGGAGTTTTACCTATGTCTGTAAAGGTAGCTTTTGCCATAGGAGCTTTTGTGTTTTTAGCAAGTATTCTATATACTGTTTTTACTACAAAAGAATATCCGCCAGAGGATATGGAAAAGTTTAAAGAAGAGAAAAAACAAAAAAATCGTTTTGTATCAGATATTATAGAAAATGTAGGTAGCATGCCTCTGATAATGAAGAAGCTTGGTCTTGTTCAGTTTTTTAGCTGGTTTGCTTTTTTTTCTATGTGGACGCTTTCTACTCCGGCACTTACAGAGCATGTGTTTAAAACCCCAGCCCCGATAGAAAGTGCTTATAATATGGAAAATCCGACAGATTTAGAAGCTTATAATATTGCGAATACGGCATATCAAAAATCGTCAAACGAGGTAGGTTCATATACAGGTGTCCATGGCTTATCTTCAATGGTATTTGCTTTGTTATTGGTTTTTTATACTTCTAAGAGGAGAATTAATAGAAAGTTTGTACACATGTTCTCACTTATACTTGGTGGTATAGGTTTTATATCTATGTATTTTATTCCTTCTTCAGAATATTTAGTTTTTTCTTTTGCATTAATAGGTTTTGCTTGGGGTAGTATTTTATCTATGCCTTATGCAATGCTTTCTAGTTCTGTTAATCCTCAAAAAATGGGAGTTATGATGGGAATTTTTAACATGTTCATTGTTTTTCCTCAAATAATAGCAGCAATAGGAGGTATTAATTACATTTCTAAGCTTTTGGGTAAAGAAAGTATTAATGCTATGATAATAGCGGGCTTAAGTTTAATTATTGCAGGTCTTTGTAATTTCTTAATTAAAGACAAAAATGCAATTACATATCAACCAGAATAGAAAAGAAGATGAGAGAAATAGGAGTAATTTTCGATTTGGATGGTGTTATAGTAGATACAGCAAAATACCATTATTTAGCATGGAAAAAATTAGCAGATAAGTTTGGTTTTGAATTTACTTTAGAACATAATGAATTGCTAAAAGGAGTAAGTAGAAAAGCATCTTTAGAGGTGTTACTAAAAATAGGAAATATAATTATTTCTGATGCTGAAAAGGAAAAAATATTAGTAGAGAAAAACACTAATTATTTAGCACTTATTAATGATATGACTACGAAAGAAATTCTTCCTGGAGTGTTAAATTTATTAAGTTTTCTTGAAAAGAATAATATAAAATATGCATTAGGGTCGGCAAGTAAAAACGCACCTTTTATTTTAAAAAGGATAGGGCTTTACAATAAGTTTAGTGCCATTGTAGATGGGAACCATGTTTCTAAAGCAAAACCAGACCCAGAAGTTTTCTTAATTGCCGCAAGCCGTTTGCAAGTTAAACCACATAGATGTATTGTTTTTGAAGATGCTATAGCTGGTATAGAAGCAGCAAATGCTGCGGATATGATTTCTATAGGTGTGGGTGATGGCGAGGTATTAAAAAATGCAAATTATACTGTTAATGATTTAACAGAATTAGAGAGTAGTTATATGGAAAGATTGCTTTCTGAAGTAAACAACCTCGGGGCAAGCCCACGAGGCATTCGTTAGAAACTAATTTTTATTTCGAGGCAAGCCTTGGAGCATTTAAATCTCGATTATCGAGTAAAAAAATAAAAAAATGAATCAGAATTATATAAAATCAAATAATTGGTCAATAATAGAAGAGGGCTTTGATGTAGAGCGTGTTAAATCTTCCGAAAGTTTATTTAGTATAGGTAATGGTGCCATGGGGCAACGTGCTAATTTCGAAGAATACTATTCGGGTCCTACATTTCAAGGAAGTTATGTAGCGGGAGTATATTATCCAGATAAAACTAGAGT
>CALHVB010000112.1 GCA_938039345.1 uncultured Sediminicola sp. | reverse complement strand
TGTATTAAAAAAACAGTATTAACTATTAAACAACAAATAACATGAAGAAAGTAGCAAGTATTTTAGCAGTAGTAATTTTAAGTGTAGGAATGTTTTCTTGTGAGGCAGATAACAATGCATCAGAAACAGATAATTTATATGATACCATAGCAACAGAGGGTGAAAAAGATAATAATGATACTCCTGATTAAAAATATTAATTTTCTGTAATGATATTTTCTTTTTAAAAAGAAAACCTTAAATAAAAAAAGGCTTTAATAAATTATTAAAGCCTTTTTTTATATATTGTATTTTATAATTTTTATGAGCCATTACAATTATATGACATATAAAAAAATTGTAGTCTTAGGTGTTTTTTTAGGGATACTTTTTTCTTGTTCTAAGAAAAGTAATAATAACAAAGCATTAAATAATAATGCAGATATTGATAGCATTTCTAATTGGATACAAAAAAGTAAAAATAAGACTATAAATAAAGAAGAAAGAAAGAAATCATTAGCAAAAGCTTACAATAGTTTAAAAAAACTCCCTGATGATTCTGTAAAAACCAAATATTTATTAAATCTTTCTTTGGTAAGTTATAAGCAAAACGATGGCTCATTATTTAAAGCTGTAAATAAAGATGCCTTGCAACTGGCTATACAATTACAAGATTCTACAAAACAAGCATTAGCACATTGGAATTACAGTGCTTTTTATAAATACTATGGCTTACAAGATAGTGCTTATTATCATGGCATTAATGCACAAAAATTATATATTGCTATAGGAGATTTTTATAGAGCAGCTAGAGTACAAAACCTCATTTCTGGCATACAATCTAGTGTAAAAGATTACACAGGTGCAGAAATTACAGCTATTAAAGCACTAGAACTGTTAAAGCCCTTAAAAAAGTATAATCATATATGCTCTAGTTATACCAATTTAGCAATTGCAAATAGAGGCCTAAAAGAATACGATAAAGCCTTGGAGTTTTATAAAAAAGCAGAAGAAGCTTTAAAAAAATACAAAGGTTCAAGTTTAAAAGAACTACAGTTATCATTTAAAAATAACATAGCTTATGTGTATGCTGCAAAAGGCGATTATAAAAAAGCAATAACTAATTTTAAACAGGTGTTAGCTAATGATAGTTTGTTGTATACGGATACTAAATTTTATGCCAAGGCACTAAATAACCTAGCATATAACCGGTTAAAATTAGGAGATACTTTAGGTTTACAACAACAATTAGAAAAAGCACTGTATTTAAAAGATAGTATTGGAGATATAGAAGGATTAGCCTACATTAATCATAATTTAGCGGAGTATCATTTAAGTAAAAAAGATACTTTAACTGCAAAAAAATATACCAGACAAGCAAAAATAAATGCAAAGCAAAGTAAAAACTATTCGCGACTATTAGAAATTTTACAATTCTGTACACTTTTAAATCCAAATAATGCAACACATTATACGCAAGAATATATTACCTTAAACGATAGTTTACAGCAAGCAGAACGTAAAATTAGAAATAAATTTGCCCGTATACGTTTTGAAACTGATGAGTATATAGAAGAGAATGAACATTTAGAAGAACAACAAAAAATACTTTTAGGCTTAATATTAGGTATTGGTCTATTAGTTTCTGCTATACTAATTATCATTAGACAACAAATAAAAAATCAGAAACTAAAGTTTAAACAACAACAACAAGAAAAAAACCAAGAGATTTTTAATTTAATGCTAGCACAACAAGGCAAATTAAAAAAGGCTTTACAAAAAGAACAAAGACGTATTTCCGCAGAAATACACGATGGTATTATAGGTAAAGTTTTTGGTGCGCGTCTTATGCTAGAAGCACTTAATGATAAAACAAGTGAAGATGCTATAACAGATAGAGCATATTATGTAGGTCAGTTACAAGTTGCAGAAGAAACTGTTCGTAAAATATCTCATAGATTATATACCGCCTCTCAACAAAAAATTCATAATTTTATAAATACAGTTCAAGAGCTTGTAGATGAAACAAACAGCTATAAAATATATAAATGTCATTTTAGGTATGAAAAAAATACAGATTGGGATGCTGTACATACAGATATAAAAATAAACGTCTATCGTATTATACAAGAAAGCTTACAAAACTGTAGAAAACATTCCAAAGCTAAGAATGTATTTTTAACGTTAGATGCAACAGAAAAATATATTAAAGCTACCATAAAAGATGATGGAATTGGTTTTATTGTTAAAAAAGAAAAAAATGGGATTGGTATAAAAAACATAGCCTCTAGAATAGAGACTATAAAAGGTACTTGGAATATTAAAAGTAAAAAACATATAGGAACTACAATTACTCTTTCTATACCTATAAAAAAAGAAAACACAATAAAGCCCGCATAAGTAAATTATGGAACACATACGTATTTTAGCAGTAGACGATCATGAAATGATTATGTTTGGTTATAAATATATTCTAGAAGATGACGACTTTTGCGATTTTAAAATTACAGTAGATACAGCCAATTCTTTTGAATTAGGAATAAAAAAAATTGAAGAATCTACAATTTCTTATAAATATGATATTATATTACTAGACATACAATTATCTATAACGGAAGAAGGTACACCACATACTGGAGAAGACCTTGGTATTTTTGCAAGAAAAACAGTCCCCGATTCTAAGGTTGTGTTTATGTCTTCTTTTAGCGATAATTATAGAATAAATAACTTATTAACTACTGTAGATCCAGATGGATACATGGTTAAATCAGAAATAAATAAAAAAACATTATATGATATGGTACATACCATATTAAAAGACCCTCCATATTATTCCTCTAAAGCATTACAAGCCATTCGCAGAAAAATGTCTAGTAATATTTCTATAGATGAAAACGACAAAAAAATTATATATCATTTATCTATAGGCACAAAAACAAAGGACTTAACAAATTACATTTCTTTATCATTAGCAGGAATAGAAAACCGAAAAAGACACTTAAAAGTAATTTTTGGTATAGAAAAACAAAATGATCAGGCTTTAATTAATGAAGCAAAAATTAGAGGTTTCATCTAATTTTTTAATTGCACTTTATCGAAAAAGGGCTTTTTTTAGCCTTTTCAAATAAAAACCTTAGTTTTTCTAAGGTTTTTATATAATGCATAACTATTTTTTAAAACTAGCTTTGTTGTAAGTAGAAAAACAAACAACAAAAGCTTATGTTACCAAAAAAAAATTCCCCACAGAATAATTTATATAAAATATATGGTGAAAAGCTAGCTAGTAGCCTTATAGTTTTTAAGAAAAAATTGGAGAAAAATTTCTTTGCAGAAGTTACAATCCAAGATAGTTCTTCTAAAAATGATATAGAAAGTATTATTGTTGATATACATTGTAACTATAAACTCTCAGAGATTGTTACTTATATAGATAACGGAAGTTGGGGTAACATTTATGAAAATGAAAGACCTACTCCTTTTATAAAAGCCTTTAGTGAGTTACAAGAAAAAAATAATACATGCAAAGTGGATATAGAGGAATTTATAATTCATTTTAATGATACGTGCATAATCATAAATAAAATATATGATTACAGTATTCCTGAACAATTAGAGAATATTTTAACACAATTAGCTAATCATTATACTTATTATACAAAAGGACATACAGAAATGCCTTATGAAATATATATTCCTGTTTTTGAAGAAAATATTTTTGTAAATAGCTCTACTATATTAGATACTAAAGTTGCAATAAATACTAAAGATGATTATTTTAAATACTGGGCATTGTATTTTACATATATGGAAGATGCTGTAATTTATGATTTAGATCGTAAATTAGATATTAATGCTTCTTTATTTATGATAAATTCTTAATTCGTGTGACTAATTATTTTTACTATAACAAAAAATCCAATAACAAAAATTGTTATTGGATTTTTTATTGAGAATTTGTCTTAAATCTTTAAATAGCAATATAATTACTAGTTTTTATTAAGTATTAAGGTATCCATTTATTTTTTCCAAAATCTGGTTTTCGCTTTTCTAAAAAAGCATTTCTACCTTCCTTAGCTTCCTCTGTCATGTATGCTAAACGTGTTGCCTCACCAGCAAAAACTTGTTGTCCTACCATACCATCATCTGTTAAATTCATTGCAAATTTTAGCATTTTTATTGAAGTAGGAGATTTTTGTAATATTTCTTGCGCCCATTGGTACGCCGTATCTTCTAACTCATTATGTGGTATTACAGCATTTACCATTCCCATTTCATAAGCTTCTTGTGCAGAATAATTTCGCCCTAAAAAGAAAATCTCTCGTGCTTTTTTCTGCCCTACCATTTTAGCTAAATAAGCAGAACCATAACCTCCATCAAAACTAGTAACATCAGCATCTGTTTGCTTAAAAATAGCATGTTCCTTACTTGCTAGTGTTAAATCACAAATTACATGCAAACTATGACCTCCACCAACAGCCCATCCAGGAACAACAGCAATAACAACTTTAGTCATAAAACGTATTAAACGCTGTACTTCTAATATATTTAAACGGTGCATACCATCTTCACCTACATAACCTTGATTTCCTCTTGCTTTTTGGTCACCTCCACTACAAAAGGAGTATACACCATCTTTAGTTGATGGACCTTCTGCTGATAATAAAACTACCCCTATAGATGTATCTTCTTGTGCATCATAAAATGCCTGATATAACTCACTTGTTGTTTTGGGTCTAAACGCATTACGTACATTAGGACGGTTAAATGCTATCCTTGCTACTCCGTTACATTTTTTATACGTTATGTCTTCAAATTCTTTGGCTATTTGCCAATTAATCTTTTCTTGCATTTTAATAATTTGTTGAAAAAATAAAGATAGTGTTTCCTAGAGTTTTGCAAAAATATAAACAATTGTACTTTTAAAAATGAGACTACTATTTATTTTTTGCTTCAATCCAACGAGAAAGATATTTGGTACTCATCATGGTATGATGCATTAACATAGCTCCCATAAAGTTTTTATTTCGATGCGTACTTATATCATTTTTAATAGCTTCAATTTTTAATTTTATTTGTTTAGATAACAGTTCTTTATCGTACAACGAATTTATAATTACTACTCCGTTTTCTTGAGATTTTTGCCACTCATTTTCATTGTTATAAAGCTCCACTGCTTTGGTTGCAAACTCTATATTAGAATTACTAATAAAGCCGTTCCATGGTAAATTATGATGCATCCCCTCCGCTCCTATTGTGGTAGTTACACTGGGAGTGCCAGCGAACATACCATCTACCAATTTACCTTTTATACCTGCTCCAAATGCTAATGGTGCTAAATTAATTCTATATTTTCCTATAGTTTCAATTGCATCTATTGCTTTTCCTTTAACAATAAAACCATCTTTGTACTTATTCATTTGTGTTATTCGCTGCGGTAAATAGGCTCCATAAATATGTAATTCTGCTTTAGGTAGTTGTTTTCGTATTAAAGGCCAAATATCTTTTTTTAACCAATCTATAGCTGCTATGTTAGGTGCGTGTTTGCCATTACCAATACATATAAAATTAGTCTTTTCTTTATATGTTAACCAGCCTTTTTCTACTGTAGCATTTATTTTATTTAACAGAAATGGTAGATACAACAAAAGAGAATCATCAATCTTTAGTTCCTTTTTTAGGAGTTCCATTTCAAAAGAAGATATTATAAGTGTAAAATCGCACCTGTAAATACTAGCAATTTCTCTTTTTGTAATATCTATATTTAACCAATCTGAAATTAAAAATTCTTTTTTTGCCTTATATGCTTCGTGTCTTGCAGTTCTAAGGGAATGCAAATCTTCAGAATCTAATATTATAATAGCATTAGGCACTTGTGCTGCAACACGCCACCCAAATTGCTATTCTATTAAA
Organism: uncultured Sediminicola sp.; assembly: GCA_938039345.1. Next base: position 7,474 of record CALHVB010000112.1, on the reverse strand, counting down.
AAACGATCAAATAATACAATTTCAGGATTTAGTTCATTTATAAAAGTATCAAATGAACTGTTATTTAACGCTATCTTTTTTTTAGTAATTCCTAAAGAACTTAAATCAAAAGAATTATCGGTTTCACTCGCTGTACTTGCAAAAGTTATCTGGTAATTAATTTCTATAAAAAAATTAATTAGTTGCAACATTCTACTCCCTGCTGCAGTAGCATTAGGTTCTGGCCAAACAAAACCAATGATTAATATTTTTTTCATGCTAGTTGTAAACTACATTTTTTTAGCAAACTTCTGAGATATATTTAAACGTAATTTACGTTCATAATCTTCTTCGAGCCATTCTTTATAGTTTTTAGTATTATTCATAATACAATAGGAATATAAGCGGACTCTATACGCTATTTCCTCTCTTAATTTTTTAGCTAAAATACGAGCATCAAAAACATCTTCACTGTTATCTACACATATTTGTGCATGCTGTTCTATACTCCTTTCTAAAACTATTTTAGATTTTAATCCTTCTGCAAATACCTTTTTGTATTCAGCTTTAATATCAAAATTAATATTCTCAGATTTTTTAAATAATTCTTTTAAATCATCTGGCATTTCATATACAAAATCTCTTTCTATATCTTCATCATTACGAATATTCTCCAGAAAAAAATCGGGAAAATGAAAAATTTCTTTCCAATCTATAACGGCATCCCACATGCCAAAACGAGCTACATTATTTCCTAAATCTATTACTGTAAATTCTTTTTTATTTGGGAGTACTCTAGACCCTCTACCTATCATCTGAAAATATAAGGTTAAAGATTTTGTTGCCCTATTTAAAATAATAGTTTCTACCGATGGCTCATCAAAACCAGTCGTTAATATACTTACAGATGTTAAAATAGCATCGGGAGTTTCAGAAAACCATTGCAAAATCTCTTTTCGTTCTTTTGCATTGTTCTTATTATCTAAATGCTTAATATTATAACCAGCCTTCTTAAAGGTTTCATATACATATTTAGAGGTGTTTATTCCGTTATTAAAAATAAGTGTTTTTGTGCCTTTAGCAATGTCTTCGTAAGCACTTAAAAGCTTACTCTGCATGCTTAAATTACCGTATAGCTCTTCTGATGATTTTACTGTATAATCACCATTAATACCTAGCTTTAAAGTTTTTAAACTTACATCTCTATTAAAAACATTTGCTTTTGCTAAAAATTTTCTTTCTATAAGCGATTTTATGGATTCTCCTACGATAAGTTTCTTATAATTATCCTTCATTGGAAGCTTTATATTGGAACTTAAAGGTGTTGCCGTAACGCCCAATATATAAGACTTATGAAAATGTTTAAATAATTTTCTAAAAGAATTATAATGAGCTTCATCTATAATTACAAGCCCTATATCGTTAATCTCAATTTTATCATCTTCTAGCCTATTATTTAAGGTTTCTACCATGGCAACGTAACACATGTATTCTCCTTTGTCTACTATTTCTTTTACATTGCTATTAATTATCTTATTTGTTACTCCAAAACCTTCTAACATTTTTGAAGTTTGTAAACAAAGTTCTATACGATGTGTTAAGACAACCACCTTTTTATTGGTTTCTCTTATGAACCTTTTTGCTATTTCAGAAAAAACCACAGTTTTACCACCACCAGTAGGTAGTTGGTATAATAGATTAAATCCAGGAGAAAATGTTTTAAAATTCTCGAAAATGGTATTTAAATCCTCTAACTGATAATCGTAGAGTGTTTTTTCTATGGTTGATTGCTTAAACTTCAAAGGCAACTTATGTTTTAATTATAACGCTCGTATAAAAACACGATACAATTATAAAAATAAGCTACTAAAAATAAGTGTTTTTTAGTGTTATATGAAATTTAATACCGTTAAATCTTTAAAAAAATTAAATTATTTTGTATAAATTATCACTTTTAATAAGAATTATACATTTACTCTATACTATCTAAAACTCTAGAAAACTCCTCTATATTATACCATTTTTGGTTTTCAATAGTGTTATATATTTCTATAATACGACCTTTAAAATCTGGTAATAACCCATTAATAGCAATCAAATTAACAGCCTCTGAAAATGAATTTTTCATGCTTATATAAAAAGTATCGGGAACTTTTTTTTCTTCTGAAAAAGATTGTGCAATTTCTAAATTATATAACATTAAATCGGCTATTAAGTAAGTAGCAACACCTAATTTTACAAAATGTTTTATATATTTTTGAGCAACAGACCTCCTTGCTTTTGCTTTTTTTCTTTTTAAAGGAAAATACTCATTAGAAATTTTAATTTTTGCTTCTTGTATTAATTTATCTTCTTTAGGGTTAAAAACAAAATCGTAATATTCTTTTACAACAGGAAATCTTTGGTATAAATCTAATATTTGCCCCTCTATTTCTTCCTTATTTAACTCCGTTAAATATTTCTTTAAAGCTCTTTTACTCATACCATGATTTATTCCCTATTCATTTTTTGTTAAAAATAAACAATACTTAGATTATAAAGCTTTTGAAGCTTAATAATAGTTATAAAAGCCTAAAATTTTCATAATTGTAGTATTATTCTTGTTTTTATCAATTATTAAACGTATTATGATAAGCTTAGAACCTAAACACTATATATGAGGCAATTAAAGATTATCAAGCAGGTAACAAATAGAGAATCCAAATCACTAGATAAATACCTTCAAGATATCAGCAAAATAGAATTAATTACTGCAAATGAAGAGGTAGAATTAGCACAGAGAATAAGAGAAGGAGATCAAGTTGCTTTGGAGAAGTTAACTACTGCAAATTTAAGGTTTGTAGTTTCGGTAGCCAAACAATATCAAAATCAGGGTTTAAAACTTCCCGATTTAATTAACGAAGGAAATGTTGGTTTAGTAAAAGCGGCAAAACGTTTTGATGAAACAAGAGGGTTTAAATTTATATCATACGCCGTATGGTGGATTAGACAAGCTATTTTACAGGCCTTAGCAGAACAATCTAGAATTGTAAGATTACCATTAAATAAAATTGGATCTATAAATAAAATAAAGAAAACATTTTCTTATTTAGAACAAGCTAATGAACGCCCTCCATCGCCCGATGAGATTGCTAAGGAGTTAGAAATGACTGTTGATGAAGTAAAACAATCATTAAAAAATACAGGGAGGCATGTTTCTATGGATGCTCCGTTGATTGAAGGTGAAAATTCCAATTTGTATGATGTTTTAAATACCGACCAATCTCCTAGCCCTGAAGGTGGTTTAATACAACAATCTTTAAATATAGAAATAATAAGAGTATTAGAAACATTATCTCCTAGAGAATCTGATGTTATCAAATTATACTATGGAATTGGAGATCAACACTCTATGACGTTAGAAGAAATTGGACAGACGTTTGATTTAACAAGAGAACGTGTAAGACAAATTAGAGAAAAAGCTATCCGCAAATTAAAACAAGATTCTAGAAGTAAAATACTTAAAATGTATTTAGGATAAGTTATTTTACCAGTAAAAAGAAAAAGGAGTACAAAATTAATTTTGTACTCCTTTTTCTTTTTAAAATATATTTTACTTAGGAAAGATTTAATTTATTAATATTAATATCTCCTAAAATATCATTTAAATCTTTAATAAAGTTTTGATAAGCTGCGTTTTCTTGATTTTCTCGTGCCATAATGTAAGTGTGTTTGTTATTTTATATAGATTATAAAAACTATATAAAATCAATTTCTGTTAATTCATTTAAACTTAAAATTTCATTTAAGTCATGAAGGAAATGTAGGTATTCTTCTCCGTAGGTTTCGTATAACATAGTAAATTTGGGTTTTAGTTATTGAGATTGGGTTTTCAATAATTATAGTGTAAACATATTATTTTTTTTAAAGCAATTTTACAAAATGTGGTGAAGTTGGCTTTTTTTGTTGTGAAAAAACATTCTTCATTAAATTTTATAAAAACAGCTAAAATTACTAATCAGCTAGTATAACGCACTTGTGTAATAAATTATTGTTATTTAAAGTTATTTTGGCTTAGGCCATACCAAAAATTAACAATATTGCTCTTATTGTATCGTTTATTATATACTAAACAAACCTTATAGAGAATAGAGTAATTTAATATTCTCTAGTATTACAATTCATTTACAATGGAAGGAAACAAAATATTTTCTAATAAAATATTAATATATACGCTATTATTCTTTGGCTTTTTACAAACAACTTTAGCAAAAAAAAGTACAAACAATAGTATTTTAGAAACATCTCAACTTATAATTAATAGTTATAGTTTTAATGCTCATAAAAAAAGTAATTTCATTTTTTCTGGACAGAGTGAACACGTAGAGCGTGGACTTACCATTATACATTTAAATTCTAGTAAAAAGTTTGAGTTTAAAAATTTTGATACCTATTCTAGCGAAGATGCACTAAATGAAATGGTACAGACTTTAGAGCTAATGCAAAAAAATAATGCTACATATGCAATTCTTGCTCACGATTCTGCTACTAAGAATACATTAAAACAAGCAAAAAAACTAGCTAGTATGGGTTTTGCTGTACTTAGCACCTTAAAAGGAAGACAGGCCTATCTAATGCATAATTTTAATGGTGTTATTTATGAGCAGATTGATGATAGCTCATCTACAGTAAGCTTAAACATTCCACAAAGCATAGCCGATACTCATATTTATTTTCCTAAGATTACTTATGAATTTGAACCTAATAACAATAGATACATTGCACATGCTGGTGGAGAAATAAATGGAGTAAAATCTACCAACTCTTTAAATGCCTTAAATGAAAATTATAAGAAAGGGTTTCGACTTTTTGAATTAGATATTATAGAAACTTCTGACGGAAAAATGGTTGCTGCTCATGATTGGAAAATGTGGTCTAGGTTCACAGATTATACTAGTGCCCTACCTCCTAGCCATGCAGAATTTATGAAACATAAAATATATGGGGATTATACTACATTAGATTTAAAAGGCATAAATAAATGGTTTAAAACACACCCAGATGCTATATTAGTTACCGATAAAGTTAATGACCCTATAGCCTTTGCCAACCAGTTTGTAGATAAAGACAGATTAATTATGGAACTCTTTAGCGTAATGGCAATAGAAAAAGCCTCTGAAAACGGTATTAATTGTATGATATCTCAGTCTCCGCTTATGAAGCTTAAAGGAGATAAGTTAAACTTCTTAAAAGTTAATAATATAAAGTATGTAGCATTATCACGTAGAATTATAGCCAGCCAAACTAAATTAATGCTTAAATTAAGGGATAAGGGTATAAAAGTATATGTCTATAATGTAAATTTTGACCCAGGCAAAGACGAAAAATATGTGCATGAAAATGAAATAGGTCTTGTATACGGAATGTATGCAGATAAGTGGTTTTTGGATTAGGATTTTTAGCGAACTTAGTTTATTAATTGTATATAATAGTTAGCTTTAATTTGAACCGAATAAAAAAAACAATACTCCTTCTCATACTTTTAATTCCAATTTTAGTTATTGGACAATCAAATCCATTTAAAAAGTTGAAATACAACAAAGTTGTTGCTTATGAATACCAAGGAGAAGGTGGTTTACTAATTGAAAAATGTCTGAATGAGGAAAAAGAAAAAATCAACAAAACACTAAATCTGACAGAAAAACAAACAGAAGAATTAGAGAAGATTTTAACATCTGAAAAAGCATATGGAAATACAACTATGTTTTGTTTTGACCCTCACTTTGCTGTTATTTACTTTATGAACGATAAAATAGTTGCAACTATTAATATTTGTCTAGATTGTAATTATTTAATCTCATCGGAAAAAATAGCTGCTACTGAATTAAAAATGATAACGGTTCCTAATGATTATTCTTATCCAGCAAAAGGATTTAGTAAAAATACACGGAAAGAAATTAATGAATTTATAAAAGGACTTGGATTTACTAAACACTTAAAACCTTTAACTTCTTATCTAGATGAGTAAAAAATAATGTTAGCAAAGGTTTAAAACTTAACATTATAAGTTATTCCTGCAGATACAGCCCATAAAAAGTTTTTAGAGTTTATAATTTGTTCTTGCCTCCTAACCGCAATATTTGCTTTATAGATATTAGATTTTTTCTTTTTTCCTGTAAATTGATATTCTAAGCTTAAACGTTGTGATTCTATAAACAACTGTGTTTCTGCTAATACAACATCACCAGAAATTATTTGTCGTAACTCTGGAGAAACTCCCATACCAAAATTAACTCCCCAGTAATTGTCTGCATCCTTTAAATATTTACGTACTAAAAGATTACCAGATACTCTAGTTAAATTATTGGGTCTAGGTGTAATATACGAGCGTAAAGAAAAATAATAGTTCCCTCTATAATGACCAAAAGAATTGGTAATAGAGACCACATTTCTTGTTTTAAAACCTATATAGCGTCCACCAGCAGAAAACTCAAATGCTCCTGGTAAATTGGTATATAAATCTCCTGCAAACTTATGGTTTGGGTATATAGAAGCATTAGAAAAACCATAATTTAAATACGCATAAAAACGCTTAGAAAACTTAGGATAAAAATCCAATTCGTACTGCACTCCATCTTTACCCAAGCGATGACTATAATTTATTCTAGGAATAATACTCCCCGCCAAAGTCTGCCTTTTATAAGATATACTAGAATAAAACATTGGGTCGTAACGATCATTAAAAACTGTAACTAAGTTTCTAATAGAAAATCTATTGTTAAGAGGGTCTTTATAAGTTGGTGTTTTAATATCTAAAGTATCTATTGTTTTAGTAGCTAAGCTTTCTTTCTCTAAAGGTTTTTCTTTAGACTTTTTTTTAAAATCTTTTATAGATTGTACGCTACTTTCCTTATTATACCACCCTAATTTTGGATATTTTTTAGATTTAATTCTGTTTAAAGTAATCTCTTTTAACCTTTCTATTTCTTTATCGTTTTGCACATACACTAAGGCTTTGTTTGCAATTCCTAATGCTATGGCATTTTCTTTTGCATACAACTCATTTTTTATTGCAGCGATCCATACACTTCTGTTATTTTTATCTATTGAAGTAACTTTATTAAATTCATTTCTAGCCTTATCATATTGTCTACTCCAACTATACGTACTAGCTAATAAAGAGCGTGCTTTAGTATCCGTTGGATTTTTAGCTACAATTTGTACTAACATATCTTTAGCTTCTCTATGCTTACCTTCATAAGCTAAATTATATGCTTTTGTGTATGAAACATCATTGGATGTATCTTGACTATTACAGTAAAAGCAGATAAATCCGAAAAATAAAATACTATATAGGTATTTGGTATGCATTATTTAATTAATGGTTATGGGTATGGTTGGTTTGGATTGTTACTCCTCTTTTTTTAGCTTCTCTCCTAGCTCTTGCTATTTTATCGGCTATATCGTTAACACTAGAACTATTTTGTTCTGCTAATTCTATTAATTCTAAGGCATC